>RFHN01000288.1 GCA_003695835.1 Armatimonadota bacterium | reverse complement strand
TTCGAGGACTTTCGCAGAGTCGTCGGCAGCCGTACTCAGCGGTTGGCTCAACTTGCTTCCATCGCGGTAGAGCGCGTTCGCCTTCAAGCCAAGCCGCCAACTGAGTAGGTAGGCGTCTCGGACGTCTTTGACGGTGGCGTTGGCGGGCAGGTTGATCGTCTTGCTGATCGCGCCCGAGAGGAACGGCTGCGCGGCTGCCATCGCACGGATGTGGCCCTCTGTGGAGATGAACCGCTTGCCGTGCTTTCCGCAACGGTTCGCGCAGTCGAACACCGGCAGGTGCTCTTCCTTGAGGTGCGGCGCGCCCTCCACCGTCATCGTCCCGCAGACGTACGCATTCGCCCCTTCGATCTCCTCCTCACTGAAGCCGAGGGCTGAGAGCATGTCGAACGTCCAATCCGAGAGCTGCTCCTCGGTGAAGCCAAGTCTCTCGACGCAAAACTCCTTGCCAAGGACGTGCGGAGTGAACACGAAGCGGATATCGAAGGCGCTCTTCAGGGCTTGCTCGACCTTCTGAATCGCCGATTCGGTGAATCCGCGATCTCGCAGGTCCTCGTGACTGATGAACGGACAACCGCTCAGCGTCCCGCGCCCAACGCAGTAGCTCACGATGTCCTCGACCTGCTCCTCCGAATACCCAAGCCGTCGAAGCGCGGCAGGGACAGACTGGTTGATGATCTTGAAGTAGCCGCCTCCCGCCAGCTTCTTGAACTTCACGAGCGCGAAGTCAGGCTCGATGCCGGTCGTATCGCAATCCATCACCAGCCCAATCGTCCCCGTCGGCGCCAAGACCGTCACCTGGGCGTTGCGGAAGCCGTGCTTTTCGCCGAGTTGCAGCGCGCGGTCCCACGCGTCCCGCGCCGCTTTCAGCAGGTCCGTCGGACACTCATCGGGATCAATCGCGACGGGCGGAATGGAAACGCCTTCGTAGGTGTCGGCGCCACCTCCATACACGGCTCGGCGATGATTCCGAATCACTCGGAGCATGTCTTGGCGGTTCAGCCGATACTCGGGGAACGGGCCGAGCTCGGCCGCCATCTCCGCAGATGTGGCGTACGATTCCCCACCGAGGATCGCCGTTAGGGCTCCAATGATCGCTCGACCGCGGTTGCTGTCGTACGGAATCGCCATCCGCATCAGCAACGCGCCGAGGTTCGCGTAGCCCAAGCCAAGCGTCCGGAACTTATAGGAAAGCTCCGCAATGCGCTTGCTTGGGAACTGCGCCATCAGCACACTAATCTCGAGCACGATCGTCCATAGACGGATCGCGTGCCGATATCCCTCGATGTCGAATTCACCTGTTTCGTCGTTGTAGAACCGAACTAAGTTCAGGCTGGCGAGGTTGCAGGCCGTATCGTCGAGGAACATGTACTCGCTGCACGGATTGCTCGCCCGAATGCGACCGCTCTTCGGACACGTGTGCCACTCATTGATGGTCGTGTCGAATTGGAGACCGGGATCGGCGCAGGACCACGCCGCGTAGGCGATCTGGTCCATCAGCTCCGCTGCATTGACCGTCTTCGCGACCTCGCCATTCGTCCTCCAGCGAAGCGCCCACTCCTTCCCCTCTTCGACGGCCTCCATGAACTCGTTCGTAACGCGCACGGAGTTGTTTGCGTTCTGGCCACTCACGGTCATGTATGCCTCGCCGTTCCAATCCGTGTCGTACACGGGAACATGAATGCCGGTGTAGCCATTCTGCGCGAGTTGAATCACGCGTTGGATGTAATTCAAGGGAATCTCGTCTGCCTTCGCAGCAGCCACAGCCCTCCGTAGCTCTTCGTTCTTCTCTGGATCAAACTTCTCCTCCTCTTCCGGCCACTCGTGGCATGCCTTCATGATCGCATTGAGGTGGCGATTGAGCAGCCTGGAACCGGAGACGAGCGCTGCGACTTTCTGTTCCTCGACGACCTTCCAGTTGATGAAGGTTTCGATGTCCGGGTGGTCCACATCCAACACGACCATCTTCGCCGCTCGGCGCGTAGTGCCACCGCTCTTGATCGCGCCGGCGCTCCGGTCGCCGATTTTGAGGAAAGACATGAGGCCGCTGGACTTCCCGCCGCCGCTCAGCGGCTCGCCTTCCCCTCGGATATCCGAGAAGTTCGAGCCCACGCCGCTTCCGTACTTGAAGATGCGCGCCTCCCTCGTCCAAAGATCCATGATGCCGCCTTCGTTGACGAGGTCGTCCTTGACGGAGAGGATGAAGCATGCGTGCGGCTGGGGTCGCTCGTACGCATTCGTGCTCCGCTTCGCCTTGCCGGTCTTGGGGTCTACGTACCAGTGGCCCTGGGGCGGGCCTTCGATGCCGTAGGCAAAGTGCAACCCCGTGTTGAACCATTGTGGGCTGTTCGGGGCGCCGATCTGCCGCGCCAACATGTAGCACAGTTCGTCGTAAAATGCTTGGGCGTCCTCTTCCGAGTCGAAGTAGCCGTGCTTCTCCCCCCAATGGCGCCAGGTACCCGCCAAGCGATGGAAGACCTGCCGCGCGTCGTTCTCCGAGCCAAGCGTCCCGTCCTCCTGGGGCACGCCCGCCTTGCGGAAGTACTTCTGCGCGAGAACGTCCGTCGCCACCTGGGACCACTCCTTCGGGACCCACACGTTCTCCATTTCGAACACCAGGCTGCCGTCCGGATTCCGAATCTCGGAGCGTCGCGGTTCGAATTCAATGCCCGAATACGGGCCTCCTTCCTTGGTTGTGTAGTATCGTTTGATCTTCATTCTTTTCCTTGTCTCCCTTTAGTCATCTCCGCCACCTCTTCTGCGGTGACGCGAAACCTGCTGTTGGCGCGACTTCATCCGAGCGACCCACGCCTGGAACTCCTCCGGGTCGTCGAACTCGTGATAGACACTTGCAAATCGAACATAAGCGACCGGATCAATCTCGCCCAGCGCGTCCAAGACCATCTCGCCGAGCTGCACCGAATGCACTTCGGAATCCGGCAGCTCGACCAACTGCCGCTCGATCTCTTCGGCTGCGGATCGGATCAGGGCGGTCGGGATGGGCCGCTTCCGGCAGGCGATCGCCATGCTGGCAACCAGCTTTTCGAGGTCGAAAGGCTCGCGCCGACCGTCCTTCTTGACCACGTAAATCGGACGTTGCTCGACCTGTTCGAACGTGGTGTAGCGACGACCGCACTCGAGACACTCCCGCCGCCGCCGGATGGCCTCTCCATCGCGGGCGGGGCGGCTCTCGAGAACCCGGTCATCTTCACAGCCACAGTAAGGACAGCGCATCGTTCGCCTCCAAAGGGATTAGACGAATCCAAACCACATTTAGTAGCGGCTTTTATTCTGACACGCTACATCTGTGGTGTCAAGGGAGAGCGGACGACTTCCGCTTCTCCACGCGTTTTGCCCAGGATATCAACGAGAGTCCCGTTATTTCTACGGGCGATTAAACTCGACTCAGGACGCCTTCCGCCATCGTGGAAAGCTCGCCGCCGACCGGGCCCATCTCGATCAGGATACGGATAGAGGACTCGCCCTCCGGACGGAACGTCTTGCGCAAAATCACTTCCCCCATCTCGGGAATCACCATTGGATCGCTCGTCATCACGAGGTTCTCGCCCTTGAATCCCCCCGTGTCGCGGACCGCTTGGCCCTCTTTGTTCTGGAACTCCCAAGAGCAGTACTTCCCTTCGTCCACATCGAAGGTCAGCATTGTCATTCCGCCGAGAAGGCCGACGCCCGGTGCCTCGTCGTGAACGTACTGCGTGCAGAGCCACCAACCCTGCAAGGTCGGCTCGATCCTCGCTCGCGCGCCCACCGTATGGGTCTCGCCTCCATGGTGGAAGGTCATCTCTCCGGCCCAGTCGCCAAGCAGGAAGCCAAGCCGCTGCATCTCTTTCGGGGGTAGGTTTTCCAATTCAGTCACATCCTCGCAGCCGTGGCCGCGACGACCAGGGTACCTGAGAGGCACTACTGGCTGTTGCCCGAAGGGTCCATGCTGTTCTACTGCTCGGCGTCTTTTGCGCACCGGAAGCCGACGTTGTTGAAAGCCCGATCCGGCGGACTCTTGCCCCGGAAGCCCGGCGTGTACGCCCCACAATAGTTCGCCGAGCAGAACCAGGAACCGCCTTTCGCCACACGGAGGGTGCCCGTTTCCGGTCCTTTGGGGTCCTGGGCCTCGGCGGGGACTTCGCTGGCATACCAGTCGGCGGTCCATTCCCACACATTCCCGATCATGCCGTAGAGGCCCCATTCGTTAGGCGGGAAGGCTCCCACCGGCGCGACGTAGAAGTAGCCGTCTTCGAGCAGGTTCTTGTCGGGCCAGGTTCCCTGCCAGTAGTTGGCGGGCACGCGCGGCTTTCCGTTCACCGCGCAAAGCGGATGCTCCTCTTCCGACTTCCCGGCTCGCGCCGCTACCTCCCACTCCGCTTCGGTCGGAAGGCGTTTGCCGGCCCACTTCGCATAGGCTTGGGCGTCGTACCAAGAGACCAGCACGACCGGGCGTTCCTCCGCGCCCTCGATCGAGCTGCCAGGCCCCAACGGGTGGCGCCAATCCGCCCCTTTGACGAACTGCCAGTCCTTCGTCCCGGCGATGTAACACCAACCTCCGCCTGCTTTTTCAGCGGAAGTGACGTAACCGGTCGCCTCCACGAACTCGGCAAACTGGCGATTCGTGACCTCATGCCGGTCCACATAGCAAGGAGACAGGGCAACCTTCCGCACCGGAGCGTCCGGATGGTGGGCATCCCCGATGACGTACTCCCCGCCGGGTATGAGGACCATGTCATCCGAAACGGGTTCGGCTTCGGGACCGGTCGCCCAACGGAGTGCGTCCTCGACCGGCTCGGGAGCGCGAAGGCGTTCCGAGATGGCCACGGCGGCCGCCACGGTGACGACCGCGGCGGCTACCGTGATACCGATGGTTCTTGCATTCACCTTGTCCGGCATGTTACTCCTTATATACGAACGCGAGTACGAGTCCGTACACCAAGTGATGGATCAGGCTCCAAACGTAGCCCGCGGCTCCACCACCTGACCCGCCACACGGATTGCAGGGATTTCCTGCACCCGCGCACGGGTTGGAGGCTTGCGCGCAAGGGTTTGCCGCGCCGGCGCACGGATTGCACGGATTCTTGGCTGTCGCGCATGGATTCTGGGCACAAGGGTTGCATGGGTTCGCTGCGGAAGCGCAGGGATTCGCTGCGGGCGAACATGGGTTCGCTGCTGCCGCGCATGGATTGCACGGATTGCACGGGTTTCCCGCACCCCCGCCCAGCATGCTCGACATCACGGGCATCATCACGAGGGCGACGACCGTGAGGATCACGCCCCAGATTGCGCCCTTCGCGAGGCTGGGTAGCTGCACGCGCGTGAAGATTGCTGCGTACACCAGTGCGTAGACAATCCCGATCATGAAGTGCATCAGCCCACCGACGACGTACTTCATCCCTTCGCCTGCGCTCGGCATCAACATGCCTCCCAGAGCGAGGAAGATGTTGTTGCCTTGAACGAGCATTGAAAGGGTGATCGCAACGGTTGCGATGACGCCAGCCACGAGGGCACGACCCCAGTCCGGGCTCTTTTGCATTGATTCAGTTGACATGTGGTACCTCCTACTTGCGTCGCGTAGGGCGTACCCGGACCATCTCTACCACCAAGAAACTGAGGATTGAAGTTACACCCCAGCTACCGGTAGCCTACCCGCTTCCAGGCATGGCAGGCAAGATCTACATCATCTATGATCCATTCCGAGACGTTGACCTAAGGGAAACTGTCAAGGACTGGTGCGAATCGGCATCGTACGAAGTCGTTGACTGGACGCCTACCGGGCATTACGGAGATCTCGAAATCCAGATGTCGCGTGCGTCCATGAGCGCGTGCGACATAGCCCTCGTCATCGTCGGCAAAGCTGGCGCGCAGGAGCGGAGCCTTCGGCTGGAGACCGACATCGCGAGGGAGTTGGGCATAATCACACTCCAGCTGGTCAGCCCGCGAGCCACAGTGAAGTACCTCCCGGGAGCAGGCATCGCCATCGGCTGGAGCGAGCAGGAGCTCTTGGCCAACCTCCAGAAGCTGGCAGCCAAGTAATCAGCGCCTGGCAGAGACTGGTCGGGGCGGCGAGATTCGAACTCGCGACCTCCTGCTCCCAAAGCAGGCGCGCTAACCAGGCTGCGCCACGCCCCGACGCACGCAAAGTGTACCCGTCCGCTCGAAGCGATTCTGGATGCAAAAAGGTAGAATACGCGTATCGTGGCGCGGCTCTTCGTTTTGACGGCTTTGCTCCTTACCTGTGCCGCTCTCCCGGCCCAGCCCGCGCGGCTGCGAGGAATGTGGGTGGATGTGTTCCACGATGGCATCAAAAATCCTTTTCAGGTCCGAGCGCTCGTCGAACGAGCCAAACGGGCGGGAGTCAATGCGCTGTTCATCCAAGTTCGCAGTCGGGCGCAGGCGTATCACAACAGCGCCTATGAGTACCGAGCCCCCGATGCGTTTCCTTTCTTTGACGGCCTCGCGGCAGTGATTCGAGAAGCGCACGCCGCGAACCCGCCGATTCAGGTGCACGCATGGCTGAACGCGCACCCGTTGTGGTGGGAGAAGGAACCCCCGATTTGGCCGGACCACATCCTCTTCCGGCATCCGGATTGGCTGACGCAAGACCCTTGGGGCAACAAGGGTACGCCGGTCGGCTATGCGCTGGATTTTGGACATCCCGAAGTACAGGACTATCTCACCCGACTCTACCTGGAAGTTGTCCGAAAATACGACGTAGACGGGATCCACTTTGACTTCATTCGATTCGGTGGTGCCGAGTGGGGCTACAACCCAGTCAGCCTGGACCGGTTCTGGGCCTCTCTAAGTGCAGAACAGGTCCGCGAGGTCAGGTCCCGCTCGGAACGGCTCGCGCAACTCAGCGCCCAGACCACACGGAGTGGCGCAACGAAGGAAAATGAGCTGTTTCCGGGGGCGAGCGGCTCGCCCAAGGCGTCGCTGCCCTTCCCTGCCGGAATGCCGGCGCCGGACGACCCCCTCTTCAGCGATTGGCGGCGCCAGCAGGTTACGGAGCTCGTTCGACGAGTGACGCTACAAGCGAAAGCGCTGCGGCCGAACCTGATCGTTTCGGCTGCGGTCGTTCCGTGGGGCGACGCGCCAAGCAAGTTCGAGGAAACCGCCGCCTATCGCCGCTGCTTCCAGGATTGGCGGTCGTGGGCGCGAGAAGGCACTCTCGATCTGCTCATTCCGATGCTCTACTTCAAGGAATCGGAGAGGGGACAGTGGTTCCGAAACTGGGTCGCATACTGCCAAAACCTGAAGGGCGGAAGGACGGAAATCATCGCCGGAATCGGCAACTGGCTTAACTCGCACGACGAGACGCTGCGCCAAGCGCGGCTCGCCGATGAACGGCTCGATGGCGTCTGCTTCTACAGCTACGCGAGCACGAACCCCTTCCCGGGCATGGAGGCGGAACTGTTCAACGAACAGTTCTACACGCGCCTCGCCGAACTGGCCCGCGCAGCGGCTCCGCGACCGAAAGGCCCGCCGCCTTTGGCGGGCGTCTTGACTGTTTCCGAGACCAAGGGGAAGCTCCGCACATCCTTCGAAGCCCGCATGGACTCTCCATTCGGTTTTGAGATTCGCGCCGGCAAGTCCTCTGCGGCAGTGGCTCCCTCGATCAAGGCGGCGCTCGCATCGAAAGATCCGTTCTTGCTGCTTGACGCCACGGTCGTTCTCCAAGTCGGGAACGAGCTGCGCGTGACAGATGGGCGTGAGGAGGTCACCGTCAGGCTGCCAGCCAGGGCTGATCTCCCGTTCCTTCCCCGCGATCGGATCGCAATCCTGGGGCGGTCGGAAGGGTCGTCCATCCGCGCCGAAGACGTAGTCTGGCTTGGCGCCAGCGCCCCGGACCCCGTTCTGGCGGGCACGACGACGAAACCATGGTAACCCAAGACCGTTCCCTACCGATAATGAGAGGTATGAGACGCCGACTGGTAGCGGGGATCGCCTTCCTCGCCTCTTTCGCTTTTCTCGGCTGTCAGGCTGAGAGAGCGCCGCGAGTTGAGGCGGTCGCCTCGCCTGAGCCGGCCACTGCGCCCGCCGACCACGTACCCATGCTCGTCTATCTCGAGATGATGGAGAGCGGGGCGTTCGAAGCCTTTCGTCGCTTCCCTTGGGACCAGTGGCTGAATCCTTATTGGAAGGCGATCGGAGCCACTACCGAAAGCGACCAACGTCCAGAGGAGATGATCGCCCTCTATCTTTGGACGACGTCCCCGACGATTCGAAATCCGGACGTCCTGCCAGCGGTCGGTGGGCCGGCGTACCCTCAAAACCTTGATGGGCAGTTGGCGGTCTTGGAACAAGCAGGGCTGTATCCGGAAGCGATGGCGCTCTCTGCCGGCCGCGGAACGCTTCCTAACGCGGGCGATTCTCATGCAAACCCATACGGCAGCCCATACGCCAATCCTTACGGAAATCCGCAAGCCTTTGGCGCGGGCCCGAACTATGGCGCCCCCAATGGGACTCTGCCTTCCCCAGGAGGCTTGCCGCCAAGCGGCGCGCCGTTCCAAAACCCAGGGCTGGACTTTCCGCAAGCCGGCTCGGTATACTAAAGCCATCGGTGCGGGGTGGAGCAGCGGTAGCTCGTCGGGCTCATAACCCGGAGGTCGCGGGTTCGAATCCCGCCCCCGCTCCCAGTTTTTTAACCGCCTCCGCCTTCCTGCTTTCGCTCTTTCGCCAACTGCTCGCGCTGCCACGCCCAGTCAATCTCGGGGAAGAACTTCTCTGGATGCTCGATCATCCAGATCTGCTTACGAATGACGTAGTTCTCGCGGTCCAACGCGAGCGCCTTGCGGAACTGCGCGAGCGCGGCATCCTTCTTCTCCAGCGCCAGGAGGCAGGCTCCCAGCGAAAACTGAGCAGGCGCTGACTTGGGCAAGAGTTCCGCCGCCCGCTTCAACGGTGCCAAGGCGTCGGCGGGTTTTCCCATGCGCAGCAGCAGCTTGCCCAAAGCAAGGTGCGCATCGCCGTCATCCGGATGATCCGATAGCCTCTTCTTCAGCGTTGCAATCTGTTCCTCATCGGAGACCGGCCTCGCCTCCCCCGCCTGCGCCTTCGGCATGGCTAAGAAGGCCTCAACCTTGTCAATGGTTTGTGGGCTGCGAACCTCGAACCTTCCGACGATGCTGTCTACCAGGCGGCCGGCTTCGTCCAGGAAGAACCCGTTCGGGATGACCTTGAAGCCGAGCGCCTCGCCCAGAGCATTTTGCGAATCCACGAGTTGAACGTAGGATGCCTTCGCTTCGTCGTAGTATTTCTTGCACGCTGCGATGCCGCCCACGTCCATCGCGACGGCGACGAACACGAAATCGTCAGACTTGTGCAACTCCACGAAGGACTGCCATCCAGGCAGCTGCGCTCGGCACCCTCACCAGGATGCCCAGGTGAAAAGGACGACCTTCTTGCCGCGGAAATCGCTGAGATGAACGGTCTTGCCCGACATGTCGGTCAGTGCCACGTCCGGAACGACCTGCGGGCTTTGATGAGAGGAAACTTCGCCTTGCGTAAAGGCCATGAGAGCGATCAGGAACGGTGTCATAACCGAAGTACGAGGCGAACGCCTCGACGGTTCCCGAGTATACTTTTGTCAGGTTGTGCAGAACCCTTCGGACGGCGCCATCTCCCAACAAAAGCGCTTCGCCGCCGCGCTCTCCGTCGCCTCGAACCTGCTTCTCACGGCCTGTAAGGTTGTAGCGTTCGTCTTTTCCGGCTCGGTTTCCGTCCTCAGCGAGGCGCTGCACAGCGTTGGCGACATCGTGGCCAGCGTCCTTGCCTACGCGAGCGTGCGAGTGAGCGATCTACCAGCGGACGCGGAACACCCCTACGGTCATGGGAAGGTGGAATCGTTCGCAGCCCTCGCAGAGGCGCTCTTGCTGGTTGGCGCCGGCGGATACGTCCTGTACGAGGCGATCGGACGCTTTCAAGATCCGAAACCGATTGAAGTGGACCTGGCGCTCTGGATCATCGTCGCCACAGCGGTCTGGAATGTCGGAGTGAGTTCGTACATCGGTCGTGTCGCCGAAGAGACGGACAGCGAGGCGTTGCGTGCCGACGCCGCCCACCTGCGAGCCGACGTGTACACAAGCGTCGGAGTCGTCGTTGCGCTGATTCTCGTCAAATTCAGTGGTTGGTTGCTCTGGGACCCGATCGTCGCTGTGCTGCTCAGCGGGTGGATCCTGCTGGCGGGAGGTCGCATCGCGTTTCGCACGTTCGAGTCGCTGATCGACCGTCGCCTGCCTGAAGAGGAGTTGAAGATTATCGTACAGATTTTGAAAGACCACCCTCACGTGCGCGGCTACCATCAACTGCGAACCCGCAAAGCCGGCTCTCAGCGCCACATTGACGCGCACATTCTTCTCGATGACGACCTGAGCCTTACCGAGGCCCACGACATCACGGAGGATGTCGAGGATCGCATTCGCGCCGCACTCCCCAATGTTCATGTGCATTTGCATACGGAACCCTATCAACGCGAGAGAGAGCATCGCCGCGAGGAACACGGCGACGACGTCCATCTCACCCCGAGCGATGATGCAAACTTGTAGCGTAAACTTGTACGGATGGCCAAATCTACGCGCCTGCGCTTGATCCGATGCCTGCCTGGCTTTGCAGCGCAAGCGCCTGCGCTGCGCCGAGAGCTGCAGAAGCGCGGCGCCATCGTGCTCTCCCAGCGAAACGAGTGCCTGAGGGTCGTGCGGGACTGGATCGCTTCCGACGAGTCTCTCCGAGCCAAGATGGAAGCGAACGAAATCACTCTCACGAGTCTGGGCGAGTTCGTCGGCCGTCTCGCCTCGCATGCCGATCTACCCCATCGCCGCTCAGCTTCCCCCTTAGTGCAAGAGGCGCTTCTCGCCGCAGAGGAAGACAGCCTCGTCAATCGCACTTCGCTGGGAGTGATGGCGAGCAAGCCAGGCTTCCAGGCAGCGGCGCTCGAGACCCTGCAGGAGTTGCGCCACTATGAGCTGGACCCGCGGGATCTGGCACACAGCGACCCCAGACTCGCCGACTTGGCCGAGATCTCCGCGATTCTGGAGAGCGCTCTGGAGAAACACAAGTTGACCACGCTCTCGCTTCGCGTCCAGCAGCTCTTGGAAGCCGAACCGTCCGTGCCGGACGAGATCCGTCGCGTTCTCTGGATTGGCGAAGACGTGCTCGAGCCGCTCTGGGCGCGCCTCATTCAGTGGTTGGTCGAGGCCGGCTGTACTGTATCGTATTTCTGTGAAGTTCATCCCACGAACGCCGAGTTCTTCCCCGAGCCGCCGTTCCCGCAGGCCGACGCCGACGCCTCGTTCCCTATCGAAACGATTGACGCAACCGATCTCGCCAGCTCCCTACCGCAACATGCGGTTTATGGACGCGGCGCTCCAAAGGTCGAGGGTTGCGAGGGCATTCAGATCGTGGCGACGGCCGATGAATTCATCGAAGTAGAAACCGCCCTTCGAGAGCTGCGTGACCGATTGCAGGACGGCGCGCCGCCCCAATCGCTCGTGCTCTATGTCCCCACCCTCTCCGAATACGGGCCGTTGATCCATTCCGGCGCGATCCGGCTGCGCGTTCCGATCGTGATGGATTATCAGATTCCTCTTCTCCAGAACCCGTTGGCTCGCGCTCTGCAGGATTTGCTCGGCGCGCTGGTTGCAGGATCCATCCACGCGGTTTCTCTGGTCATGCGCTCTCCGTTCACGCGTGCGAAGCCTGCCGAGACAGGCGCGTGGGAAGCGCTTCTGCAAGAGGGGCTTTCCGAAGCGGAGATCTGGCAGCGTTTGGAGGCGAGGGTAGACGCCAACCTGCCGGAGTGGGCCAGCGAACTGGCCGCCTGGCAAAGAACCGCCGCCAACGAGATCGGCACCGCAAGCGACTGGATTGCACGCTTCCGCGAACTGGTCGCGCTCCTGCCCTGGATTCACGGCGACGCATTCACAGAAGCCGAAAAGCGACACGGGAGCGCCCTCGACACGATGATTCGCGGCGCGGAGGCGGAGGCCATCGCAACCTTGAATCGGAAGTTGTCGTTCCGAGAGTGGACGCGACGCGTCGTAGCCAGGTGGAAGACGCAAACGGCATACATCCGCGTGAGAGACCGAGGGGGCCTACTCGTCACACAGTCGGTTTGGGACGTCGGAACGCCCGACCTGCTCTATGCCCTTGGCATGACGGAAGGGCGGATTCCGAGAAAGCGCATCGAGGACCCGCTGCTTCCGGATCGCGCGCGCTTGGCGATCCCGGGCGCTCCCTTGCCGACGAGCTACGAGGAAGCGTACGCGATGCAGCGCGATTTCTATCGTCTGATCAGCGCTTCGCCCCATGTAATTCTTTCCTATCCTAAAACGTTCTCAGAGGGAGACGAAGTTGCTTCCGGTTACCTTGCGGATTTGCGGATCGCGCTCCCGGCGTGTCGTCTCCGCGAAATCGGCTTTGACCGGAGGTTGCCCGATCCGACGCCGGAGCAAGAACCGCACGAGCAGGTCGCGAGCGCGGCGTGGAACGGAGTCGAACCGCCCGCGCCCGAAGCCAAAGCGCTCCTGGAGCAACTCCAGGAGGAGACCTCTCGATGCGACATCGTCGTTCTCTCGAGTCCAAACCTGCAACAGCGAGTCTCGAGCATCCCTGACCCTTTGCGCGTGGACCATCTCAGAGCGGCGGAGGAGTGCGCTTTTCGCTTTCTCGTTCTCGCGCACTTTCGGTTGCGCACGCGTCGGCACCCGTCGGCGTGGAGCGTAGCAAGGGCAGCGATTTACAAGACGGACTTGTCGCTCCCCCCGGAGGAGATGAAGGAGGAGCTACGCCGTCACTGCAAAGCCGAGATTGATGCGGCGCGGCCGTACCTATCCCAGGAGGAATTACGGCTGCTTCAGCTTTCGGCGAATACGTTGCTTGACTCGTTCGTGCAGACCGAGGCCAACGCGCGAGAGCGTTGGAAAGTCCGACCAAAGGCGAAGCGAGTTTCCCTTCAAGATACCGGTCTGCGCAAGGTGTTTCGGAACGGTGATCAGGCGATTCATTTGGATGCAACCATTGACGTCCTCTATGAGGTGGAGGGCTTTGAGGTACCGATGCTCTTCGGGTTCGTCCCGGTGGAAACGCAGGATGGGGACGCCTTCGAGTTGCGAGCCGCTCTGTATGCGGCGCTCGCCCCGGAAGCAGTGCGAGTGGCGATCTTTCACGATCTCTCGACGGGATTGCGCCGCGCGTACCAAGTCGGCCGTGCGCCAACCGGATCCGGATTCGTCTCGTACACCCGGGGCAATCTCTACTTGCTCCCAAGGGACAAGAACGGGTTCTTGAACGGAATCCGCGAGCGGTTCGTGCGAACCTTAGACAAGATCGCCTTCGGCACGGTCTCGCCGGAACCGGGGAATCACTGCAAGTCGTGCAGTTTCGAGGACTTCTGCAGAAAAGAGGAAAGCTTGCTTGTCAAGTCTACGAAGAGCGATGAGTCTGCCTGACGCCTACCACCTCACGGACGAGCAGCAGGCCGTGTTGCAAAGCGACGCGGAAGTGATTACGGTGCGCGCTGGGGCAGGCACTGGAAAGACGCGGCTGCTCGTCGAATGGTATCTCCACCAGATACTCGAGCGAGGCGCCCGACCCAGTGAAATCGTGGCGATCACGTTTACGCGGAAAGCTGCGGCAGAGATGAGAGAGCGAATTGTCCGCCGCCTCCGCCATGCCGGGAGGGACGAGGATGCCAGGGTCGCCCAGGTCGGGCCGATCTCGACCGTCCACAGCCTCTGCGAACGCCTGCTCCGCGAGCAACCGTTGGAAGCAGGAGTGGACCCAAAGTTCGAGATCATCGGCGAGGGCGACGAGCGGCTCACGCAAGCCGTGTACCAAGCCATTAGCGATCCGGAGCTTGGCGACGCTGAGCTGGGAGCAGTTCGCCAGTTCGTCGCCAAGCGCGTCCGGCAGACGGATCTCGACACGCCCGCTGCATGGCTGGCGGAGCAGATCGGCCAGTTCCTGCGCAACTGGCGACAGGCGGGCTACACCTTTGGAGCGCTGGAAGACATCACGGAGTCCTTCGAACGGTTTCGCCAAGCGCAAGAAGATCTGGTACAGCAACTGCTGGAAGAAGAGCTGGGAGCACCGCTTGGGGTGCGTTGGGTGGACGACCTCAAGTCTGTCAAACAAGCGTTCAAGGCGAAGAACCGGAGGTGCGCCTTGAAGCGCACGCCCGGAATCGAGGAGGAGGAAGCCTTGCGCATCCTCTACGGCCTGCTGCGCATTGCGGCCCGCGCGTGGAGCCACCTGCGGGAGGCGTTCGAAACGGAAGCGATCCTCGACTACACGGGTCTCGAAGAGCGGACGCTCGAGTTCCTTCAAAACCGAGCCGACTCGCTGCGCGGAAAGTACCGCTTCCTCATCGTGGACGAGGCGCAGGACCTCAATCGAATGCAATATCAGATTCTCCGCCTGCTGCCCGTTGAGAGAAGTCTGTTCGTGGGCGACCCGCAACAATCCATCTACCTCTTCCGAGGCGCAGACGCTCGCTTGTTCGAGCAGCAAATGGAGCGCTCGACTGTCTATCATCTTTCCTGGAATCACCGCTCTACCGGTCGGATCCTGCGCTGCGTCGAAGAGTGCCTCCGCCGCAAGTGGGGGGAGCGGTTACCCAACCTGCGTTGTGCCAACGCCCCCGTCCCAGAGGTCGAAGACGAGGAGGACGTCTTTGCATCGCCGAAACTGCCCGACCACGGCGCGGCCGTCGAGCTTTGGGCGCTCACGAAGAAGGAAGAGATCCGGCAGATAGCGGACGGCATCGAGGCGCTCGTGCGCGAGGAGGGAGTGAATCCGGGCGACATCACGCTGATCACCGCTTGGCGGTCCCAAATCGACCAGCACGCTGCGGAACTCGCCGCACGCGGGATCCGAGTCACGACGCTCGGGACCGGCACCAGCTACTTCCTCCGGAGCGAAATCCGAGACCTGGCGGCCGCGCTTCGTGCGTTGGCGGATCCGAACGACGACTTCGCGCTGCTTTGCGTCCTACGCTCACCCCTCGTTGGCATGACCTTCGACGGTTGGACGCAAGTCGGACTGGACGCGAGCAAAGCAGGCGGTGTTCTGCCCTTCATCCGAAATCACAGCGAACAGCTCAGCGACGCCGACCGCGAAGCCGTGTCCCGCTTTCTGGACTGGTTCGATCGCCTTCAACCCTTGGCTCACCAGGTCTCAACCGCCGAGATCCTCTCATGGATTGCACACTACACGAATCTGGACACGCGCTTTGCTCTCCGGAAGGATTCACGTCGC
>RFHN01000287.1 GCA_003695835.1 Armatimonadota bacterium | reverse complement strand
TTTCCGTACTGAACCCCCTCGGGCTCGCCCTCCAAGAGGGAGCCAATCCCAACGAACAGACCGAATCCGACCCCCAGGCTGCGAGCCAAGTAGTGGAAGCGTACGCACAGCGGGTCCAAGCGCGAATCGAGGCGGCTCTCGACGTGGGAGCGGACGGCGTCTTCTATCGAATCATTGGGGCATGCCCGAACTACAGCACGCCAATGCAGTACGGCGGGTTCCATCTCGAGACGGACCGAGCGCTGTTGGACGCGATTCGAGAGGCCCCCTTCAACGTCGCCTTGGCGGAGGGAGAGGACGTATACCTGGAGTTCCTGACCGATCTCCCAGCGCACGCGCTCGCATGGGAACCGCCGGCGACCACGATGAGTGGCGCCGAGGTCCAGCGAATGAGAGAAGGCGCGGTTGCGTACGGTCTTTGGTCCGGCTGGGAGCAGCTGGTGCAGTCCCAGTCGCCCGGAACGATCCTTGCCGGTCCGTTCGACGCGGATTTCGACTACCGTTCGGTCATCGAGTCTCTTATGCAAAACAGCACGGAGGTTGTTCAGTAAATGCAAACAGGTTTGACTCCCGCACCGATTGATTGGGTTCTTCTGATGCCGCTGCTGATCGTCTTTGGCACGGGTGTCGTTGGGATGTGCATCGAGATGCTCCGACCCCGTAGCAACAACAACGCGATCGTGGCCACAACGCTCTTGGGATTGGCAGCGGCCGCCGCCTACCTGATTGGCACGTGGGAGTATCCCACGATTCACACCTTCGGCGAACTGTTCCTTTCCGACCGGGTCGCCAAGATCCTGCAGTTGCTGATCATCGCGATCACCTTCACAACGGTCCTCTACAGCGAGGGATACCTTCGCGAGAGACGCCTGCCGTTCGGAGAGTACTACCCTCTCCTCGTCTGGTCTGCAACGGGCGCGATGATCATGGCAACCTCGACCAACCTTCTCATCGTGTTCCTCGGCCTGGAGGTCCTCTCCATTTCGCTTTACATCCTCGCAGGGTTGAGTAACCGCGAGCAGCAGTCCCAAGAGGCGGCGCTCAAGTACTTCTTGCTTGGAGCCTTTGCCTCGGCCTTCCTGCTCTACGGAATCAGCTTGCTCTACGGCGCTACCGGCACTACCCAGATGGAAGACCTTCGAGCCATCTGGAACACGCCCCTCGACAAGCCGACCGTCGGTCTGTTATATGCAGGTTTGACGCTAATTCTTGTTGGGTTCGCCTTCAAGGTCGCGCTCGTGCCGTTCCACATGTGGACTCCCGATGTGTACCAAGGCGCCCCAACGTCAGTGACCGGCTTCATGGCAGCGGCGGCCAAGGTGGGCGCGTTTGCCGCTCTCGTTCGCTTCCTTGACTACGCGACGCCGATGTCGGACGCTTGGGTGCCGATGCTCAGCGCTCTGGCGATTCTTACGATGACCGTGGGCAATCTCGTGGCGCTGGTTCAGAAAGACGTGAAGCGGATTCTCGCGTATTCGAGCATCGCCCACGCGGGATACGTGCTCGTCGCGGTGGTTGCGTATGGCGTGCTGTCCCGTGAAGGCTCGGCTGCGCAACCGGTGTCGGTAGTCTATTACCTGATCGCGTATTCGTTCATGACAGTCGGCGCTTTCGCGGTCGTCTCGCTGGCGACGAGAGGCGGCCGAGAGAGGACCGAACTGAACGACCTGAACGGCCTTTGGGAGCGCGCGCCTCTGCCTGCGGCTATGATGATTGTCTTCATGGCGAGCTTGGCAGGGATTCCCCTTACGGCTGGATTCCTCGGCAAGCTGCTGATTTTCCGGGACGCGCTGGATGCCGGCCTGGTCGTGCTCGCCATCGCACTCGCGGTCAATAGCGTGATCTCGGCGTACTACTACCTGAGGATCGTCCTCGCCACTGTGGTTCAGAAGCCGGCTCTCCACGCTCCGAGGTTCGCCAACCCGAACGCCGGGCTTGTTGCGACGTGCTTGGTGTGCGGCCTGGCGATCTTCGCACTCTTCTTCGCCGCGCAACCGGTCTTGCGCGAACTCGAAGCGCCCCAAGAGGTGTTCGTGCACAGAGGCCCGTGAGGAAGTCGGACTACGCGCCGGACCGACCGCTCGGCTTGCTCATCGCCTTTGCCTCTTTCTTCGCTCTCGTTCTTTCTGCAGCGGCACTTGCCCTCTTGATTGCCGCAGGTCCTGCGGGGCGCGTCGAGCTGGAGAAGGAATCCGATCGGCTTGTGCAGATGGGCGCAAGTCGGTTGCTTCTCGAACGCCTCGACCTGTTTCTCGTCATCCTCACGATCCTATCCCTCTTGGGAGTCTTGAAGGGTCTCGCTATCTACGGAGGGTCGAGGCGTGGTTTCCTGTTTGGCGCTGCCGTCAACGGACTCGCATTCGTCGCATTGCTTCCTTGGACGAACTGGGATCACTTGCCGGTTGCTCTCTTGAACACCGCCTTCTTGGCTGTGGCGACGGGTTCCCTCGCGCTGTACTGCGTGCTTCGCATTCAGGGCAGGATCGGGCCAAAACCGTTAGAATAAGGAAATGGTAGCGGAGGTCGGACTCGAACCGACGACCCTGCGGGTATGAGCCGCATGCTCTAACCGACTGAGCTACTCCGCCACGGGGGACGCTATTTTACCTCGCCAGCTCCCGCGTCCAGGAGAGACTCGTACTCCTGCCGGGTGTCGAAGTCGCGAAACGGGAGGGGATCTTGGAATGGGACGGTCAGGGCACGTGCCTTCTCGAGAATCTCTCTGAGGGGCGTATCCTCGGCCAGCTGGGGCAGAAATGCCTCGATCCAGGATCTTTTGAGGATGACCGGGTGCTTGCGCCTTCCCTCCGCTTCCGGCTGGATTACCTCTGTGTCCCCTAACGGGCCTGCATCGAGCGCCCTCACGACCCTTCCCACAATCTCGGAAGTGAGCAACGGCAGGTCGCACGGACAGAGGGCGAGCCACTCGGTACAGCAGTCCGTTACGGCGACGGCCACCGACGATGCCATGCCCAGTTCCGGGTTTGGGTTCGCCACTACGCGCAAGCCCAGCCGAGCGGCTTCACTCAGAAGCGGCTCGTCCTCCATGCGAGCGACCAAGACGACTTCCAAGGCATGGGGCCGGAAGGCGCTCGCCACTCGATCGAGGACGGTGCGCCCGTGAAACGGGGCGAGGGGTTTGGAGCGACCGAACCGCCGCCCCTCGCCCGCCGCCAAGAGATACGCAGTCAGCCCCCCGCTCAACCGCGAGGCTCCTCGAGAAGATTCCGCATCGTCCGAATCTGACCCGCGTGATAGAGATCGTGCTCGATGAGCATGAAGAAAAACTGCAAGATCGTCATCTTCTTCCCTCCCCAAGTCCTGACCTTGCGATTCAGATCGTCCTGAGTGAGGGACCGGAGTGTTCGTACGAGCGGCTCGTGAGCCGCTTCGAGCTCGCGCAGCATCGTTGTCAGATCGCTCTTTGCAATCGAGAGACTGTCCCAAGTTACGGATCCATCGCCAAATGCTTGGCTGAACTGTACCAGCTTATCTCCCGTTACGTGGTAGACGATCGAGCGAATGCTTCCATCCATCCACGGAAAGCCGGAGAAGCGGCGGGGGGTCGAGTTAAAGACCTCTTCCGAGATACCGGTGAGGCTTCCAAGTAGGCTGTGCCAAGGCGAAGAGCGGAAGGCACGGTCCTGCAGCTGAAGCAACAGCTCAATTATTTCGCAGGAAGCGTGCATTCTTGGATCATCTTGCGAGCTGCATCCGCCCCGTCCCAACCGAGAACTTCCACCTCTTTGTCTTCCAATTCCTTGTAGACGTCGAAGAAGTGCTCGATCTCTCGGAGCATGTGCTCGCCAACGCCGTCCAGTGTTTCGATCGTCGCGTATCTGGGATCCCGGACGGCAACGGACAACACTTTGTCATCCCTGCCCTTTTCATCTCTCATGCAGAGCACGCCGATCGGTCGCGCCTCCAGGACGCATCCTGGGAAGGTCGGATGCGTGAGCAGCACGAGGGTGTCGAGGGGATCGCCGTCGGAGTACAGCGTGCCGGGGATGTAGCCGTAATCGCAGGGATAGAACAAAGGGGAATAGAGAACGCGGTCGAGGCGCACCAACCCCGTCTCCTTGTCCACTTCGTACTTGTTCGAACTTCCCTTCGGGATTTCAACGACGACGTTGACCACCCTCGGTGCCTTGTCTCCAACCGTCAGGTCTACGCCTCTCATCGGCTATTGATTCACGACGCGGTAGTGGCAATGCTTGAACTTCTTGCCGCTCCCGCAAGGGCATGGGTCGTTTCGCTTGACTTTGGACCAATCGATGTCCGAAACGCCGCTTGGAGACGCTTGACCGTCCGCTTTTGGCGTCGTGGCCGCAGCGACCTGCTCCGCGGGGATCTCTTGCATCTGCGGGCGAGGCGTCTGAGGTCGCTCGACGCGCGCGCGGTAGACGTGGGTGGCAACGAAGTCTCCGATCGCGGCCAGCGTCTCTTGGAAGATCTGATGGGATTCCTTGCGGAAGGCGATGAGCGGGTCAATCTGACCGTATCCGCGATACCGGATTCCTTCTCGCAGCTGCTCGATCATCTGCAGATGTTCCGTCCACTTCTGCGTGATGGCGTGCAGAACGATGAACTTCTCGATACGCGGCCAGTCCTCGCCGTATTCCTCAATTTTCTGTTGATAAGCTTGGTCCGCCCATTCGATCAGCCGCTCGGTGAGCTCTCGTTCGTTCGCGCACTTCTCCAGGTCCTCTACGGTGCCGAAGTCCATGATCGGGAAGACCTGCATCGCTTCGCGATAGATCAGATTGTAGTCCCAGTTCGTCTTCTCGTATCCATCCGGCATGTGCCGATGGACGAGCGATTCGAGCCACTCGTGCACGTACTCTTGGATGGCCGGCCGCGGATCGCGCTTTCCGAGCAGAAACTCCCTCCGCATGGAGTAGATGTGCTCGCGCTGCGCGTTCAGAATGTCATCGTATTCGAGAACGTTCTTGCGATACTCGAAGAAGTGCAGCTCGATTCGCTTTTGCGTCTTCTCGATCATCGAGCTGAGGAACTTGGCGTTTACCTCTTCAAGGTCCGGCCAAGCCTTGAGCATCGGGTTCTCGAGCATCCGTTCGTTGAAGATGCGCCAGAGTTGGTCTTCGAGCGAAACGAAGTACCGGCTCTCGCCTGGATCTCCCTGTCGGCCGGCGCGACCGCGGAGCTGATTGTCAATTCGGCGGCTTTCGTGTCGCTCGGTTCCGAGGATGTAGAGACCGCCCAGTTTGCGCACCTCTTCGGCGGCAGCGGCTCTCTCTTGTTCGTCGAGCGGCAGCGGCGGAGCGGCGCGAACCTTGCCGCCCCGGCGATAATTCGCAGACGGATCGTCGAGATCCAGACCGGCGCGCTTGATCTCTTCGTTGGAGAGCGAGCCGCCCAGCAAGATGTCCACGCCGCGTCCGGCCATATTCGTCGCGATCGTGACAGAGCCTTTGCGCCCTGCTTCTCCGATGATCAACGCTTCGCGTTCGTGATACTTCGCATTGAGGACTTTGTGCGGGATGCCGTGACGCAGCGCTTCATCGAGATGCTCTTCGTTCTCTTTGGGCAGATCCCACAGCTCGAGAAGCCAAGTCTTCATCTCTTCACCCAACGGGTCTGTGGGAAGGCCCATGCTGCGGGCTGCGTCCTGCAAATCCCGAAGCCTCATCTTGTCCAAAGGCTTGACGATGCTCTTGTAAGCCTCGTTCTTCTCCTGTTTGGAGTGGCCCTTTTCCTTCTGAATGGCGTGCTTGATTCGCTCCGCCAGTACCAGCTTTTGCAACAGATCCGCCGTGAGACGTCGGGAGACTCGTTCCGACATCTCGATGGAGCGCGTACCGACCAAGACCGGTTGTTGCTTCGTGTACAGCCGAAGGATTTCCATCCCAATGCCGCGGAACTTCGCTTCCTCCGTCTTGTAGACCACATCCGGGTGGTCTACGCGGATCATGGGTCGGTGTGTCGGGACGACTACGACCTCAAGACCGTAAATCTTTCGGAACTCGTCCTCTTCCGTCTTGGCGGTGCCCGTCATTCCCGCCAACTTGTCGTACAGTCGGAAGAGGTTTTGGAACGTGATCGTGGCGACCGTCTGGCTCTCCCGCTTGACAGGGACGCCCTCTTTCGCCTCGAGCGCCTGGTGCAAGCCTTCGCTCAGGCGACGACCGAACATGAGGCGTCCGGTGTTCTCGTCTACCAACACGACCTCTCCGTCCTTGACCACATACTCGACATCTTTCTCGAAGAGGCCGTGCGCTCGGACGGCTGCGTTGATGTAGTGCATCAGGTCGGGGTGGTTCGCCAGGTTGTCAATCCCCAACAGCTCTTCGATCTTGTCGTAGCCCTCCTCGGTCAGCGTCGCGGAGTTGTTCTTCTTGTCCACGACGTAGTGAACGCCGGGCTCGTCCTTCGTTCCCTTGGTGAGGCGTTTCACGACATCGTTCGCTTTGACGTAGTCCGCAACGTTGTCGGTAGACGGACCGCTGATGATATGAGGCGTACGAGCCTCGTCAATCAGAATGCTGTCCACCTCGTCAATGATCGCGTAATGGAGGTGCCGCATCACGAGCTGCGACTCGTCCATCGCCATGTTGTCGCGGAGGTAGTCGAAGCCGAATTCGTGGTTCGTGCCGTAAGTGATGTCGCACTCGTAGGCTTGCCTTCGAGTACAAGGCCGGAGATTGACGTACCGCGGGTCGGGGTGCTCTGCGCCCGGCTCATAGATGAAACTGCCGCCCAGCTCGTCGGATTCCGCTGATTGCCCTTGGATGATTCCTACCGAAAGCCCCAAATGGTGGAAGATCGGACCCATCCAAACGGCGTCGCGGCGAGCGAGGTAGTCGTTCACGGTAACGAGGTGCGCCCCCTTTCCGGTGAGCGCGTTGAGATACAGCGCGAGCGTTGCGACCAGCGTCTTTCCTTCACCGGTCTTCATCTCGGCGATCTTCCCTTGGTGGAGAACGATGCCGCCGAGAAGCTGAACGTCGAAGTGGCGCATCTTCAGATGGCGCTTACTGACCTCGCGTACGGCGGCAAAGGCCTCCGGCAGGATGTCGTCGAGTGTCTCGCCTTCCTTCAGGCGGGCTTTGAATTCGTCCGTCTTCGCCCGGAGCGCCTCGTCCGAGAGGGCTTCAAACTTTGGCTCCAGGGCGTTGATCTGCTCTACGATCGGCTGGAGTTTGCGGATTTCGTCTTCGGTTCGGTCAAATAACTTGCGTAAGAGCGTGTCGAGTCCCATGGTTCGGTCTCCCCTCTGGCCGGCACAGGCGGACATGCCCCGCTCGCGACGGCGTGGGGATGGTTTGAGTATACCTTTCTACGCTCGTTCGGTCAGAATCGCCACACTCCGCAAATGTCCTGGCTCGAAACCCAGAACCGCCGCGTCCTCCGCTGCAAGCGTTGCCCTCGCCTGAGAGAGTGGTGCATCCACGCCGCCCGGCACCCCCGTGCGGCGTTTCGAGGCGAGAAGTATCATGCCAAACCCGTCCCTTCCTTCGGCGACCCAAACGGCAGGCTGCTCATCGTCGGTCTCGCGCCGGCTGTCCACGGCGCGAACCGGACGGGACGAATGTTCACGGGCGACCGAAGCGGGGATTTCCTGTACGCTGCGCTCCACCGAGCCGGATTCGCCAACCAGCCCACCGCGGTGAGCGCCGACGATGGGCTACAACTCAAGGACTGCCTCATTACGGCCGTCTGCCGGTGCGCGCCACCCCAGAACAAGCCCAAGCCGGAAGAGATCGCA
>RFHN01000286.1 GCA_003695835.1 Armatimonadota bacterium | reverse complement strand
CGATGCGGAAGCGTTCGCGCGCGAACTGGTCGGATGAGTCGTCGGTACCTCGCTCTGATTCCTCTCGTCGCCATCCTTGCAGCGTGCGGCAAGTCGAGCGACGTCGAGTTGCCCACCTACGTCTTGTTGTTGCCGGAGAGCGATGCAGAGTGGGCGCAGGAAATTGAACAGGGGTTCCGCGCCGGCGCCGAGCAGTTCTTCATGGAGTTCAAGGTCATTCGCTATCGGCTGGACGCCGAGCCAGGCGACATCGTCGAGTCTGCGGTGCGCGCTGGCGCGGGACCCATCGTCGCCGTCGCTCCCAACTCCGAGCTGGCGCACACGATTCCGCTCGCGTGCTCGCGGAGAAAGCTCCCGATCGTTCTGATCGGTCACGAGGATCCCGCTGGCGCCCGGAATGCGCTCATCACATCGGCCGCAACCAACTTGGCCTACATGTGGAAGATCCGTTGGAGGCAGCTGAACCCTCCACCCAAGAACGTCCTGTTGCTGTTCGGCGATTCGCCGCTCGACCGAGATGAGCTGATCTCCGCCTTTTATCAACGCTCCAACGAATGGAAGGACTACAAGCTGCGCGTACGCGATCTCGGGAGTGCCACGGCAGAGGACTTCGAGTGGGCGACTGCGGTCGTTCCCGTCGGGGAGGATGCGACGAAGTCTGCCCTTGAGCGGCCTCCCTCGGTTGCCGTGCTGCCGCTCGATGGATCCCGTGCTTCGTTGCAGGCGTTGCAGTCGGGCAGGGTTGCCATCCTCTTCGCGCCTCGGTACTTCCAGCTGGGGTACCGGGCTGCTCGGGTCGCGCGGGATGTCTTCCTGCGCGTGCACACGACCTCGGTTACGGTCCGCGTCCCCTTCGAAGAGGTGGACGCCGAGTACCTGCCGATGTACGAAAAGAAGCGCTACGAGATCCCATCCTTGGGCGGAGATTCATCAGAATAAGGGTGGAGCGATGTCCTTCGCAACGCACGTCGGCCTCTTGGTGTTGACCCTTGAGTTGCCAGGCTGCAACACGCTCAAAGACAAGCGGCGCGTACTGCACAGCCTGATGGAAAGGGTTCGCCGCGAGCTTCACGTCAGCGCCGCCGAGGTCGGTTTTCAGAACCGGATCCGGTCGTCCAGTGTGGCCTTCGCCTTCGTGAGTGGCGCCCGCGTCCAGGTCGAGCGGTTGCGGGAGAGCGTAGAACGGCGATTCGACGAGGAACCGCGTCTCGTCGTCATCGAACGGCAATGGACCTGGCTCTGAAATCGAGGGGAGTCTCTACGCCATAATGACCGCTCTACCGTATGAACGAGAACGATATTCTGAGGATTGTCGCGACGGACTGCGGTTCCACCACCACGAAAGCGATTCTGATCGAGCAGACGGACACCGGAGAGTTCCGGCTGATCGCCCGAGGAGAAGCGCCCACGACAGTGGAGAAACCGTTCGAGGACGTTACGGTCGGCGTCTTGAACTCGGTGCGCGAACTGGAAGAGATCACCGAAGCGAAGTTAGGCTCACGCCGGACTCTCATTCGGGATGACCGCGTCTTCCGGTTGATGAAGAACGGTCACGTCGTCGAACAGCGGAACGACGTAGACGAAGCGGCCGACCTTTACCTGAGCACGTCCTCCGCCGGCGGCGGTCTTCAGATGATGGTCGCGGGCGTTGTGAAATCCATGAGCGCCGAATCAGCCGAGCGGGCGGCCCTCGGCGCGGGGGCGATCCTCATGGACACGCTCGCGATTGACGACGGTAGGAAGGAATACGAAAGGGTCCAACGGCTTCGCGCTTTGCGGCCCGACATCATCCTCATGTCGGGCGGTACGGACGGAGGCACCAAGGATCACCTCGTGAACATGGCGGAGGTCATCCGTCGAGCCGACCCGAAGCCGCGCTTCGGCGACATGAAGCTGCCGGTCATCTTCGCCGGCAACAAGATGGCGCGGGAAGACGTTCAAAAGGCGATCGGCCCGAACGTCGAGTTGCATATCGTGGATAACATCCGTCCGACCCTCGACCGCGAGGTCCTCGGCCCGGCGCGCGAAGCGATCCACGAGCTATTCCTCGAACACGTCATGCAGCAGGCGCCCGGCTACAACAAGCTGCTCGAGTGGACGAGCGAGGAGATCATGGCGACCCCGAACGCGGTCGGCAAGTTGATGGAGAGCTACGCGCGCGAAAAGGGCATCAACGTTCTTGGCGTGGACATCGGCGGCGCGACCACCGACATCTTCTCCGTCTTCCAAGGAATCTACAACCGAACCGTCTCCGCGAACCTGGGAATGTCGTATTCGATTTGTAACGTCCTCAAAGAGGCGGGAGTGGAGAACATCGCTCGATGGCTCCCGTTCGAAATCGACCTCTTTGAGCTACGAAACCGGTTGCGCAACAAGATGATCCGCCCGACTACGATTCCTCAGACGTACGAGGATCTCTTGATTGAGCAAGCCGTGGCCCGCGAGGCGCTCCGTCTCGCGCTCGAGCACCACAAGACCCTGGCACGAGGTTTGGTTGGTGTCCAGCAGCAGCGAGACATCGGGCAAGCTCTCGACCAGGAAGCCAGCGGACAGACTCTGGTCAACATGATGGACCTCGACGTCGTCATCGGCTCCGGCGGCGTCCTCAGTCACGCTCCAGACCGACGGCAGTCCGCACTCATGATGATTGACGCCTATCAGCCGGAGGGCATCACCTTGCTCACGGTGGACTCGATCTTCATGATGCCTCACCTGGGCGTTCTCAGCGAACACCTCCCTGGGATCGCGGCTCAGGTGTTCGAACGGGACTGCTTGATCCGAATCGGTACTCTCGTCGCTCCCGTCGGCACGGGCAAAGAGGGCGAGCCGTGCTTGAAGGTCTCCGGTGGAATCAACGAGACCCTCACGTTCGGCGAGATCCGCTTAATTCCGCTCGGGCTCGGCGAAACGGTCGAGGTGACCCTGGACCCCGCCAAAGGCTTCGACGTCGGCGCAGGCAAGGGCAAGCGATTGACGGCCACGCTGGAAGGCGGCGTCGGTGGCGTCTTCCTCGATTGTCGCGGCCGACCGTTGTCCATTCCGAGCGACCCGGCCGCCCGGCGAGAGTGGGTGCGCCGGACGCTCGCAAACGTCGGCTTGCGGGCCGAGACCGCTGCGGTTTAGTTCGGCGTCTCCGCCAGCAGGTTGATCTCGCGCGCCAGCGAGGTGTCCTTCAAGGTTACACCGCCTTCGCTGTGAGTGTACAACGTGACCTTCACGTTGCCGTACGTCAGCAGCAGGTCGGGATGGTGGTCGTACTTCTCAGCGAGGAACGCGCATACCTGTGTGAACAGCGCTGCACGAGCGTAGGAGTCGAACTCGAAGACCTTTGAGATCGCGATACCTTCGAGCGCCCACCCATCCAAATCTTTGAGAGCGGCCTCCAATTCCGCGTCGGTGAGTTTTGCCATCATCCTCGTTCTACCCTTCGAGCAAACCCGCGGTTGCGAGGCGTGGCGCTTTCCGCCCTCTTCGCTCGTCCTGATATCAAGGAACCGTGTTGGATGTAAGCCTCGACTCTCAGACCCTCCAGACCGCCTTCGAAGTCCTGCTCAAGATGGGCATCGGAGCCATCTTAGGCGGCGCGATCGGTTGGGAGCGCGAGTTGAGCGGTCGTCCCGCAGGCACCCGGACGCACATGCTCGTCGTGATCGGCGTTGTCCTCTTCGCTGAATCGAGTCGGCTCTTCCCTTCGCAAGACCCCAGCCGAATCGCGGCGCAAATCGTTACCGGTATCGGTTTCCTGGGGGCGGGAACCATCCTCCGATTGGGTACGCAGATTCGCGGCCTAACGACGGCTGCCAGCATCTGGGCGGCAGCGGCTATCGGAATGGCGATCAGCATCGGGGGAGCCCTCCTGATCGTTGCGCCGATCGCCACCGTCCTTACGATCCTGACGCTCACGGTCGTCGAGCGGTTCGAAGAGCGTTACGCCCAAAAGGGTCATAGACGCCTCGCGGTCACCGTATCGCGCCAAGAGGCGATCGAGGCCGTGATGGCTGAAGTGCTTCGCGTCGCGCCCGACGTTCGCAGCATCTCTTTTGCGCGGACGGGCGAGTCGCAGGTCATTACGTTCCGCGTACGCAACGCAGCCGAGGACCTGCCCCTAAAGCTCGGGGCCATCGAGGCCGTCGAATCGGCCCGTTGGACGGACTGAGGTCTCAATCCGAGGTGCGGTAAGGCCGCTTGGACTGGTACAGGTTGAGCCGCTCCTCGAAGGCCTGCCGCTGGTCCGCCTGCGCCCGCTCGACCGCCTTCGTCAACAGTTGCACCGCCTTCTCGAACTGTCCAGCCTCGGCATAAGCCGCAGCCACAATGTCGAGCAGCTGCGGATTCTCCTGCTCCTCTCCGTTTACGCGCCGGACGAGCTCAAGGGCCTGTTTTCCGTCGCGGACACCGTCGTCCGGGCACGTTGACAGCAGCCAGATGAGCGAGTAAGTCAAACCCGGGCTGTTCGGCCACTTTTGGACAGCCTGAGTCAGGACTTGCTTCGCCTCGCGGTACCGCTTGGCCCGACTCAGCTCCCTCGCCAGCTTCCCATAACCCGATTCTCGGTCCGGGTTTTCCCGAATTGCGCGGCGGTACGCCTCGATCGCAGCTTCGGTGTCTTGCCGCATGGCTGCCCGGTCGCCTTCTTCCTCGGCGTCGCGTGGAGGTGGGAGCTTCGCTGATTCCAAAGCTTCGAGCAGCTTCTTGAGGTTTGGGTTGTCCGGCTGCTTCTCGATGGCTCTCTCGACATAAGGGATCACTTCGTCCGCGCGGCCCATCGGCGAAAGCGCTTGCGCGAGCAGCGTCAGCGCTTCGAAGTTTTGTGGGCGGATGTCAACCGCCCGTTCCAACAACTCGAGCGCTTTGCGGTCCTCCCCTCGGTCCGCGTATCGGCCTGCCATGTTCAACAGCGCTTGGCTCGCCATGTACCGGTCCGCCTCCGCCCAGAAATCGTTCTCCCCCTCGATGGGAGCCGCGGCGCGCTCGAGATACTGCATCCCTTCCTCCCATTGCCCCTTCTCTAACAACCCGTCACCCAGGTTGAGCCAGACCTGCCGATTGTCCGGATACTGGCGTTCAACGGATCGCCAAAGCGCGACCGAATCGCGCCAGTTCGGGATCAACTGCAAAGTGCCGAAGATCAGCGCGGCACAGACTGCGGCCCCAGCCAAACCGACGGCCGGCAGGTGTGCGGGCCTGCGCTCCAACCAGAGGGCCACTCCCCCAGCCAGAAGCGCCGCGATGGGGAGGGTTACAAGGTAGGTGTATCGGTCGGCTGCCAGGTGCGTGCCGAGCGGAACCAATCCGCTGACTGGCCCGAGCAGAAACAGCATCGCAAACCAGGCCACCGTAAACGCTGGCATCTTCCGGCGGTAAAGGATCGCCGCGATTGTCCCGCCCAAGCCGAGAAGGTATCCCGGAAGATAGGTCGCACCGAAAAGGGTGATATCGCGTGGGATCGGCACGTACGCCACCAGGTTGAGAGGAAGAAACGTCTTGAACACCGAGAACCAAAGAGCGTACGCCGCGATGGCAGGTCTGACACTCTTGAGCAGGTCAGGTTCGCTGACTTGGAACATCGGCGGCATGCCCAGCAGCGCATTCATCATCTTCATGAAGCCGAGCGCCAAGAAGAAACCGAGGCCAAGCCACGCACCCTTCTCGATCAAGTCCCGCATCCATTCCGCACGGTCGCGGTTCCGTCGGAGAGGGTAGTAGTCCAAGAGCAAAAGGACCAGCGGCAATGGCAGTACGTACGCCTTCGCCAACATGGCCACGACATACAGCAGGACGGAACCGATGTGCCAATACGTGCTCGCCCGCCCTTCCGCCTCGTACGACTTGAGATACGCAAGGACGGAAAGCAACGCAAAAAACGCCCCGACGAGGTTGTTCCGAGCAGACGCCCAAGCCACGATCTCCACGCGCAACGGGTGCAAGCTGAAAAACAGCGCCCCCAAACCGCAAGCCACGAGCAACGGCCAAGAGGTAGCCCGCTTCGTCCACCGGAGCAAGGAAACGAGCAAGAAAAAGAACAGTACTGCGTTCGCGGTATGGAAGAGAACGTTGGTCAGATGGATCTGATAGCTGTCCACGCCTCCGGCAATGGCAACATCCACGGCGACGGTAAGCCAGCTCACCGGCGTGTAGACGCCGACGTGGAACGCCGTGAACACCCACTTGAGAGCCTCCGCGTTCAGCCCAAACCCGCCGTCTTCGCCTGTGAAAACTCGCAGATTCTTCTCGTTTCCAACGAAGTTTGCGAGGTCGTCGAAGTTCACGAACTCGCCTCTTGTGGCAGGATAGAATACGATGAACGTCAAGAGAGCCACAATGCCTGCGACAAGCCAGACCGCCCACCGTGGGCATTGCGCGGATGGGATCGCTGAACTTTCTTTCATGTGAACCCGCGGTCGCGGAGGAGCCATTTTACCAACCAATATGCCAACCCACGAGGAACAAACCGAGGGCCGTCCAACCGTCACGGTGATCCTGCCTACCTACAACGAGGTCGAAAACATCGGGATCATCGTCCCGGCGGTGCACGAGGCGCTCTCGAATGCGGGCATCGCCCATGAGATCCTCGTGATGGACGACGATTCACCCGACGGAACCTACGAGCGCGCTTTGGAAATGGGGCAGAAGTTTCCCGTACGGGCCGTCCGACGCACTCAAGACCGAGGTCTCTCCGCGTCCGTCGTGGACGGATTCCGCCACGCGAGGGGTGAGGTCGCCGTCGTGATGGATGCGGACCTCAGCCACCCACCCGACGTCCTCCCGCAACTGGTAGCGCCGATTCTAAGGGACGAAGCCGACATCGTAGTGGGAAGCCGAAACGTTCCCGGAGGAGGGGCAGACAACTGGCCGTGGTTCCGTCGTTTCGTTTCGTGGGGCGCGTCCTTGCTCGCCCGACCTCTCACGCCGATGACTGATCCGACCTCGGGCTTCATGGCGGTTCGCCTCGACGTTGTACGCAATGCGCCCATTGACGCAATCGGCTGGAAGATCGTCCTCGAAACGGTCGTGAAGACCGGTGCGCGCCTCGCCGAGATACCCATCCGCTTCCGGGACCGAGAGCACGGCGAGAGCAAGCTGACTACCAGGCAACAACTTCTCTACCTTCGCCACCTGGTGCGTCTCTATCGCTACCGTTTTCCGTTTTGGACCCAGCTCGCGCTCTTCGGCGCCGTCGGCGCTCTCGGCGTTCTGGTGGATATGCTCGTGCTCGTTATCGGAGTAGAGGCTTTCCATCTTCATCCCGCGGTAGCTGTCGTGTTCGCGTTTCTGGCGGCCGCAACGTTCAACTATCTGCTGAATTGGCGATATACTTTCCGGAAGCCGGACCGGCCCCACGAAGCCGCGTATCCCGCGTTCGTCCTCGTTTGCATTGTTGGGCTTTCCATACGGCAGGTGGTCTTCCTGATTCTACTGCCGCTATCAGCAGCTCGGTACTGGTACTTGGCGGTGAATCTCGTGGGTATCGTCGTGGGAGGACTTGCGAATTTCGTATTGACTCGCTGGGTAGTCTTCCCTCAAAAGAAAAGCGCCCCAAAGCCTTGAACGGCTCCGGGGCGCGGCGACGCGCGGTTTAGTTCGCCGGCCCGATGTACACAAAGCCGGATGCCAGGTGTCCGCCACCCTGCCAGTGCATCCCGCCGAACGGGGTAATCGCGTAGACCATGAACTCATCGCCGTCCAGCGTGCCGGGGGAGTGCTTCACCCAGCCGACCACGAACGCCTCTTCGAAGATCACGAATCCGTCGCCGGCGAAGAAGACGGTGTCGCCATTGAGCTCGGCGTACTGAATCTCAGGAATGCGGATGATCACGTCCGGAAAGTCCTCGCCGTGATCCTCGCCCTCCGCAGCGGCGAGCAAGGAACCTTGCACCTGACCGCCTTCGCTTCGGACGGACAGATCAAAGACCAAGACCCCATCGTCCCCGTGATCCTCCGTACGGCCTCCCAAGAGAATCTTGCCGACGCCGCGAGCCATCCAGCCGTCTCCGACAGCCACTGCGCTCGCGATGGGCAAGGCAACTACAAGTAACGCGGTAAGAAGCTTCTTCATGACTTTCCTCCGTAGGAACAGACGTGTTGTACCCGCGAAATCGTTCGCAGAGCGACGTTTTTGAACGAACCGGCCGGTTCATTCCGTCCATCTGACGAATCGAACCCACCTCGTTTGGACGGAACCACTATGAAAATCTGGAGTGCTCTTGGTTTGCTTTTCGTATCGGTAGCAGCTGCCGCGCAGTTCAGCTCGCACAACGTCTCGCTCTACCGAAATCTACCCCTCTCAACATTCGGGGCAAGTTCTGGGAACGACTGCTGGGGCTACGTATCGCCATCCGGACGCGAGTACGCCATCATGGGCCTGAACAACAAGGTCGCCTTCGTGGAGATCACGGACCCGGCGAATCCCGTCGTTGTCGCTACGATCGCTCACCCGTCGAGTACGTGGGGCGACATCAAGACGTACTCTCACTACGCCTACGTAGTGACTGAAGCGTCGAACAGCGGGATCCAGGTCATTGACCTCGACCAAATTGACCAGGGCATCGTAACCCTCGTCCGAACGATCACTTCCCCGGGTAGGAGCCACAACGTCGCTATAGATACGACCAGTGGCTTCCTGTACACGTGCGGTTCCAACCAGGGCACCGGCACCACGATGTGCTTCAGTCTTGCGAACCCCGCAAATCCGGTCCAAGTCGGGCCGGCTTCGATGACGAGCAATTACCAGCACGACGCCGAGATCGTCACGTATACCAGCGGACCCTACGCGGGTCGCCAAATCCTGTTTGGGTGCAGCGAAGGCAGGGGGGTGGACATTTACGACGTCACGAACAAGAACAACCCCTTCCTGATCAAGAGAGTGACGTACCCGCAGGTTGGATACTGCCACCAGGCCTGGCTGAGCGACGATCGCAAATATCTCTACGTGGACGACGAATTCGACGAGAACAACAACGGATTCACCACACGCACGATCGTCCTCAACGTCGAGAGCTTGGAGAACGCGTTCTATGTGACGAACTTCACCTCCGGCGTCCCTTCGATTGATCACAATCTGTATATCCGGGACGGTTTCATCTTCGAGGCGAATTACCGCAGCGGTCTTCGAATCTTCGACACAAACGTAGACCCCCTCAACCCGCCCCAAGTCGGTTGGTTCGACACGTATCCGGAGAACGATGACCGCGGCTTCAACGGCGCGTGGAGCAACTACCCGTTCTTCCCGAGCGGCACCGTCATCGTGAGCGATATTGAGAGAGGCCTCTTCATTCTCGATGTCAGCCGCGCCCTCGCAAGGCTCGATTTCGAATATCCAGGCGGCCGCCCCGAGCTCGTGAATCCGAGCGGTGGGACCACGATGCGGGTCGTCGTGAACGGCGTCAATACGGACCCGCAGCCCGGCACGGGCGTCCTACACGTGAGCACTGACGGCACGAACTACACAGCGATTCCCATGACCCAAGTTTCGCCGAATGTGTACGACGCGGTGTTCCCCGCGGCGCCGTGTGGCGCTACCGTGTACTACTACGTGAGCGCCAAGGACACGAACAACCTCACGTTCACCGATCCGTCGAACGCGCCGACCTCTGTGTATACGGCTGTCGCTGCCAGACAGAAACTGATCGTCTTCGACGATAACTTCGAGACCAACCAAGGCTGGACCGTCACGAACCAAAACCTTTCGGATGGGGCTTGGGAGCGCGCGATCCCCGCAGGCGATGGTGGACAGCGCGGAGACCCGCCCTCCGATTACGATGGCAGCGGACGATGCTACGTAACCGGCAACGGGCCGAGCCAAGACGTGGACGGCGGACCAACCATCCTCACGTCGCCGACGATTGACATGTCAGCCGGGCACGAATACTATGTTTCCTATGCCCGATGGTTCACTAACGACGATGGGGACGACCGGTTGGTCGTAGAGGTCTCCAACGACAACGGCGCAACCTGGACGCAGATGGAGGCCGCCGAAAGTACCGCGGACTGGACCGTCGTCACCCTCCGGGTAGCAGACTTCGTCGCGCCTACCGCCACGATGAGGTTCCGCTTCCTCGCCTCGGACAACCCGAACAACTCCGTAACGGAGGCGGGGCTCGACGCATTCAAGGTCATCGCCTATGCGTGCGATCAGGAAATCGAGGTCCTACCCGCGGCGTTCACCGTGCTCCGCGGAGAGCGGACCGGCGGCGGGCTGTCCGACCTGTTCGCCAGCGACGACTCGTACTTGTCCATCGAAGCGCGCCGACCCACCGAAATCGCGGCAGCCTCGGTCGAGATCCTCGTTGAGGGTGTCTCCTCCATCCAAACCCCCAGCCAGATCACGTTCCACGTCGAGGCCGCAACCACCGGCACGCCGACCCGGCAGAGGATTGAGTTGTTCAACTTCCAATCCTCTACATGGGAGCAGCTCGACGAGCGGAACGGACCGCAAGTGGATACGCCGATTGATCTCGTGATCACGACCAACCCCAGCCGTTTCCTCGAGCCGGGCACAGGCGTCATCCGCGCGCGCATCGGATACCACGACCGAGGGGTTACGTTCATCGCATGGGGAGGACGCTTCGACCGTGTAACCTGGACCGTGCGAGAGTAACCCCCTTCCTGCTGACTCCAGTGGCGCAGGGACGATTGTTCCTGCGCCTTTTTCCGTGTCAGAATCGTCCTATTGGGAAAGGAGGGGAATTCATGACAAACGGCTCTGCTCGAATTCGATTTGAAGTTATCGGCGAGGCTTGGCAGCTCTTTACCCGTAATGCGGGGACGTGGATCGGCGCCATGCTCGCTTATTTTGTGCTCATCTTGATTTCAGCCTTTATTCCGTATATTGCGGTTGTTCCGATGGTTCTTGCGCCAGACAGCTCGGCTGGTTTTGTCATGTTTCTTGTCGCAATCGGAGGGACGGTTGTAATCTCACTCGTGGTGCAATCGCTGCTCATGGGCGGCATGTTTAGGCTGGCCCTGAAGCAGATTCGTGGTCTGCCCACGAGCGCGGGCGACGTATTTCAGTCGTTCGACCTGGTTCCGCGATTCATCGTCGCAAGTCTGATCATCGGAATTCTTGCTGCGATCGGGTATGTCTTTTGCATCATTCCTGGGCTCATCG
>RFHN01000285.1 GCA_003695835.1 Armatimonadota bacterium | reverse complement strand
GGGGGGGGGAGGGTAAGGTCAATTCATGGCGAAGAAAAGTGTCTTACTCAGTCTCGTCATTCTGACCGTCGCCGCCCTCGGCGCAACGGCATCCGCCCAGCTCGAAGGGGAACCGAACTGCCTGCTGGTTGGCGGGACGTCCGGGCCGGATTGCAACTGCACAACGCCCGGGAGAGTCTACAGGTATCTTGGGAGCACCACCTCGTACGAATGGTGGAAGCACACGGGTCAATGTGCAGGTGAAGGCGAGCCGTGTCCTTGGGAGTACGGAGGCATTTCCGAACCTTTGCACACGACGTATTGGATTGACTCAGGTTATTGTGTGGAAGACGTCCAGTTTTGGTGGTGCGTGAATCCACCTGCGCCGGTCTATTTGTGCAAGGACGGTTTCTGCCCGGATGGACCTAAGAACTACTACAATACGCTCTACTGGACAGCTCGGATCTTTCCGTGCGATGATTGATCAGCTTTTTGGGAGGTTAACCATGGTCGTGTTTCCAGTTTTGCTCGCATGTTCGCTTTCGCTCGCTCAAACGTCGCAATCCCCAGGAGCCAAGCCCCCCGCACCCTCTCCTGACGGTGCGCCGATCTCGCGAGAGGATGTCATCTCCGCCTGGGAGAAGGGCCTCAACGACATCTGCAGGGTCGAGAAGATCGGCGCCATGGTCTTCACGATACCGGGTTGGGAACCGATGGCAACGTGGAAAAAGCAGTACGGCGTTCCCGCCATGCGAATCCTCGCGAAGGCAACCCGCACTGCATGGTTTCAGGTCAATGGCGTTCAGGTCTTTTCGTTTGCGCAGTACGACTACGCCAACTACGAGCCGATGCTCTTCAACCTCCTCCAGACCCTCGACCCGGAGACGGTCAAGAAGGCCGCATCGGAAGGCTTGACGCTTGGGGAGTTAGGAAACGGAAGTTTCGACATGGATCTTCTTTCCTCGCTCGTTCCGGATGTAGCGTTCGGAGCGCTGATGCTGGAGAAGGGCGGCAACGCAAAAATCGGGATGCAACTCCTGCCCATGATCGAGTACGCCGACCCCGAAACCGGCAAGACGGTTCGCATGACTCTACCCTGGGCGGCTGACAGTCCTACGATCACGCCTCCGGTTGGCGATGCCCCAATGTTTTCTTACGCCCCACTCGAACCACTTTCGACGCAAGGTCCGCTCGATTTCGGGGATGGCAAGGTTCTATCTCTGAAAGAGATGGTCGCGCAAGCCGAAGAAGCCTTCGACACAAGGTATTACCTTGACTTCCGCCTCGCCGACACGCTCGTCTACGTGCGCGGGAACATGGACAAGGCGACCTTCGAGAAGGTTTATGCCCTCGTTGGCGATGCGCAGCCCCCTGTCGAGCGACCTGCGAGAGCATCCTTGGATCGCGAGACCCTCCAAGCCTGGTTGGCGCAACACGCTGACTCTCTTTCCTCGACCGAGCAGCTGCACGGCATGCAACCGGCTGACTTTGTCGAAGGCAAAACGATGAGCGCAGGCGATCTCGCGAGTTACGATCCGGCTCTCCGAACGCTCTTCGAACAACGCGGCCTGTCAGCCTCAACGCAAGTACGGCTTCGTATGGGGGTCGAGTTCTCGTTGGACCCGGGAGGCATCCGATCTGCGCTCCCGCCGCAGGCGGCCGGTGGTCGCGGAGGCGTGAACTACGGCGTTTCCAACCGGATGCGCTTCGCGCTCATCGGAAGGTGACGAGAGTCTTCGTCCCCTTGCTGCCCTTCGGCGCAACCGGCGAGCGGCGTGCTCTGCGGCTTGCGCCAGATAAGCCGCAGACGTTCATGACCGAGGAAAAGGCGGGCAAACCCCTGTTCCCTCACGTTCCTCTGGAGAAGCCACAGCCAGGCCCGCTAAAATTCGGCGAGGGAAAGGTGATCACTCTCGGCGAGTTCCGAGAAGCCGCGGTTCAAGCCTTTCAAACTGATTACTATATCGATGGGCGGCTCGAGCACACGCTGCTGTTCGTTCGCGGATCCATGGATCAAGAAACGTTCGACCGTGTCTACCTCAAGGTGGGGGCTGCGACGCCGCCGGTCCGTCGCCCTGCCCCGTCGAAGCTGCGTCGGGACGAGCTGACGGAATGGATCAGGAACCATCCCGAAATCCGCGACGCGTGGGTGGAGCGCGAGGGCCTCTCCCGGGACGAGCTACTGAACGGTAACACGCTGTCTGCCGCGGATCTCGCTGCGCGCAACCCCGAGTTTGCAGCTCTTTTGCAAGCACGAAACATACCCCCGGAGACACAACTTCAGCTGGGATTGGAGGTCGCTTTCACCGTGGATGCAGGCGGCTTTCGGGACCTGTATCCGCCCCAAGTTGGCCCCAACGGCAAACTGCAGCACCTGCACGCAGCCTCGAACCGTATGACCTTCGTCGTCATCGGGCGGTAATAGTCGGGCGTGATGCCGCCACAGACAACTTCGGACGGCAAGATCATTCGCCGCACGATGGGCAACCGGTTGAAGTTCGTCGCCATCGGTTCGCAGGCGGAGGTTATGCGAGCGAGAGGGCGGGGTACACCTCCGCCCTTTCGTCTTGTTTCGCCGACGTCAAGCGCTGTGCGCGCATCCGGACGACCGTCATTCAGAAGGATAGCGGTAGACTCCCGTCGCGAATGCATGTCGTTTGTGTCAATGTGGGCGCCAAGTTTCCTGACACGTATGTGGAACGCATGTTTCACATGTGCAGACGACATCTGCCGGGCCTGCAGCGGTTTACCTGCTTTACCGACCGGCGCAGACACCTCTCGCCAGAGGTCCGGCAAGTGGACTGCTCCGATTGGGGCCTTTCGGGTTGGTGGCCAAAGCTCCGCCTTTTTGACCGGCGGGTGCTGGACGAGCCGTTCCTGTTTCTCGACCTCGATCAAATCGTCTTGAGACCCTTGGACCGCATGGTTCGATTCGTTGACGAGCGACCCGATGCACCCGTCTTGGGAATGCAGGACTTTCTTTACCAAACATTTAGTTCAAGTATCTTGTACGTTCGTCCGTCCAACGAAACTCAGGTCGTTTGGGACTCCTTTGCGTGCGGCGAACGTTACGAGGCCGACGGCCGATCGTCCGGGGACCAAGACTTCATCGAAGGCTGCCTCCGCGCGAAGGGCCTAAGCGACATCCTCTCGACGTTTCCGTCAGAGTGGTTCGTCTCGTACAAGGTGTTGCGCAAGGAGACTCGGGGACAAACGGCCCTGGCCAGGGAGCGCATCAAGAACGCGCTGTTCCTCGTCTTCCATGGCCGACCCATGCCTCATGAAGTGCTGCAACCTTGGCGAAGCCTTCTCTACCTCTTGCAACACAAGCCGCTTCGAGCTTTTCAGTATTGGCGTTTCCTCGAAAAAGAAGTAAGGCAGTTTTGGTGCCTGGAGGATGCCGCGACCGACCCTTGACGACGCTGAGTCGGTGTCTCGATCCCCCGCCCCGAGTAAACTGTCTCGCGATGGAACCCTTCGTTACGCACACCGGCAAGATCGCCGTCCTCGACCAGGACGACGTGGATACCGACCGCATCATCCCCGCGCGATTCCTCACGCTCGTGACGCGCTCGGGTTACGGCGAGCTGCTTTTCAAAGACGTTCGAGGTCCCGATTTCCCTTTGGACCAACCGGAAGCGCAGGGAGCCACCGTCCTCGTCGTAGGAACGAACTTCGGGTGCGGGAGCAGTCGCGAACACGCCGTCTGGGCAATTCAGCAGGCGGGATTTCGTGCCGTGATCGCGAAGAGGACCCAAGAAACAGCAGGTTTTAGCGATATATTTCGACAAAACTCCGCAAACAACGGCCTTCTCCTCGTCGAGCTGCCAGAGTCGGAG
>RFHN01000284.1 GCA_003695835.1 Armatimonadota bacterium | reverse complement strand
TCCGGATGAACACCAAAGAGTTCTTGGAGCATGTTCAGAAGCAGTTGAAGAAGATCGAGCGCGAAAACCCAGCTGAGGATGCGGTCGTGACAGAACAGAGGCATTACCTCCTTCGGGAGATCGAGACTTCTTGCGAGCGGGCGAGCATGCCGCTCGTACGGCTGGAGCATTCGTTGCACCCGTGGGTGTCGTACTGCATCATGCCCATCTTCGCGTTGGCGAACGCGGGCGTTGCGATCTCCGGTTTCGACGCGGGCGTCTTCAGCCACCCGGTCTATCTTGGCGTCACGCTCGGATTGTTCCTGGGCAAAGCCGTCGGCATCACCCTCTTCTCGTTTGTGGCGGTCAAGCTTCGGTTTGCGGAGCTTCCGCGCAACTGCTCTTGGCATCAACTGGCCGGGGCGGCGATCCTTGGCGGTATCGGGTTTACGATGGCGCTTTTCATCGCCAATCTTGGGCTCGAGGCGCACCAGCTGGCGGAGGCGAAGGCTGGGATTCTCTCTGCGAGCCTGCTTTCAGCGGTCGTGGGTCTGACGTATCTCTCCCGTGTCTCACGGGCGGCGGCGCCAGAGCCCGAGGTGGATGAGGGCTAAACCCCTTGCGCTGGGGAGGTTGGATTGGGTAAAGTTTGGATTGAGCCTCAGCGCAGGTCGCCGTTGTACGGAGACGCCGTCGAGGCGGTTGCGTAGAGCGGCAATCTGCTGAGGCTCAAAAATCTAAGAAAAACCACACAAAGGGGCTTTTGGAAGCAGTATGCCGCTACCTGAGGAAGTCAAGAAGCAAGTCATTGAGAAGTACCGGACGTCCGAGAAGGACACCGGTTCTGTTGAGTTGCAGATTGCTCTGCTCACAGAACGAATCCGTCAGATCACGGAGCACTTGCGGAAGAACAAGAAGGACTTCCACTCCAGGCTCGGCCTCCTCAAGCTGGTCGGCAAGCGCCGACGGCTGGAACGCTACTTGCGAGAGCGTGACATTGAGCGATATCGAGCCCTGATCCAAGAACTCGGCATACGAGAACAAAAGCCTCAATAAGGAGGCAGAATGATCGAAACCATCAGTTTCGAAATCGGGGGCAAAGAGCTCTCGATTGAAACCGGCCGTGTTGCCAAGCAGGCGAACGGCGCCGTTCTTCTCGGAATGGGAGAGACCGTAGTGCTCGGCACTGCGACCATGAGCAAGACTCCCCGAGAAGGGCTCGACTTCTTCCCGCTCACGTGCGACTACGAAGAGCGGAAATACGCCGTCGGGAAGATTCCCGGAGGCTTTATCAAGCGCGGAGGACGCCCGTCCGAAAAGGCGATTCTCACCAGCCGGCTGATTGACCGTCCCGTGCGACCCCTCTTCCCCGACGGGATGAGACACGACGTACAGTGTGTCGCCATGCCCCTTGCGATGTCGCAAGAGGATCCCTCGGACGTTCTGGCGATCAACGCCGTCTCGGCGGCGCTTGCGCTCAGCGACATCCCTTGGGATGGTCCCATCGGAGCCGTGCGCGTCGGCATGGTGGACGACGAGTTCGTCCTCTTCCCGAGCGTGCAACAGATCCTGGACGGCAAACTGGACCTCGTGCTTGCCGGAACGAAAGACCATATCATCATGGTGGAAGCGGGCGCCTCGGAGGTTCCCGAAGACAAGATGCTCGAGGCGATGCGATGGGGTCACGACTTCATCAAAGTCATCGCCGAGAAGATCGAGGAGTTCGCCAAGGCGCACGGGAAGCCTAAGGCCGAAGTGCCGCTGTCCGTGGTGGACCCCGAGGTCATGGAGGTTGTCAATCGGGAGTATGCGGCCGTGGTCGAGCAAACGCTCGTCAACCCGGACAAGCAGGCCCGAGAGGAAGCGCTCCAAGCGCTCATTGATGACGCCTTCACCAAGCTCTCGACAACGACGTTCGCGGCGGACGAAACCAAGCACAAAGACATCCTGCTCGCGATGGACAAGCTGATCAAGAAGACCGTCCGATCGCTCATTGTGCACAAGCAGCTTCGTCCAGACGGTCGAGGTACGCGCGACATTCGCGAGATTCGCTGCGAACCCGGTCTGCTCCCGAAGGTGCATGGTTCCGGTCTCTTCACTCGCGGCCAAACGCAGGTGATGACGGTAATCACGCTGGGCGCTCCGGGCGATGCACAGATCATTGACGGATTGGAGGAAGTGCCCGACAAGCGGTACATGCACTTTTATAACTTCCCGCCCTACTCGGTGGGCGAAACCAGGCCGATGCGAGGCCCAGGGCGCCGAGAAATCGGTCACGGCGCGCTGGCGGAACGAGCTCTGCTTGCCGTCCTGCCCTCGGAAGAGGAATTCCCCTACACCATGCTCCTCATGAGCGAGGTGCTCGAGTCGAATGGCTCGACGAGCATGGCGAGCGTTTGCGGCTCCACGCTGGCGCTGATGGACTGTGGCGTACCGATCAAGGCGCCCGTTGCCGGAATCGCCATGGGGCTGATCAGCGAAGACGGGAAGTTCACCGTCCTCACCGACATCCAAGGGATGGAGGATTTCTGCGGCGACATGGACTTCAAAGTCGCCGGCACGAGGACGGGAATCACCGCCCTGCAGCTCGACACCAAGATTGGAGGTATTCCGGACGAGGTGTTGAAGGCTGCGCTGGAGCAGGCACGCGAGGCCAGGCTGTTTATTCTCGACAAGATCGAGGAAGCGTTCCCCGAGCCGCGACGCGAGCTCAACCCGAACGCGCCGCGGATCAACGTCATCCACATTGACCCGACGCGCGCGGGCGAACTGATCGGCCCAGGCGGTCGCATCGTCAAGCGGATCCAGCAAGAAACGGGATGCGAGATTGACATCCAGGACGACGGAAGCGTCTTCATCCTTGCGACGGATCAAGCCAGCGCCGAACAGGCGATGAAGATGATCAACGGTCTGATGGCAAAGCCCGAAATCGGCGACGAGTACGAGGGTGTCGTTACACGCCTCTTCGGCCGAGGCGCAATGGTCGAGTACCTGCCAGGGAAAGAGGGCATGGTGCCGAACGAGCAGCTCTCGCCGAAGCGGATCCGCCATCCGGAAGAGGTCGTCAAGCCCGGCGACACGATTCGCGTTCGCATCCATGAGATTGACGCGATGGGTCGGGTGAACTTGACGGCTCTCGGCCTGGCTCAGACCCTCGCAGGAATGGAGGATAACGAGGGAACGGAACCGCCCGCAGCGCGACCGAGGCAGTCTCGAGGACGAGACGACCGAGGCGGCGGACGCGACCGACGGGACGACCGTCGAGGCGGAGCGCGCGGACGGGGACGAAACGGCGGAGACCGCGACCGCGAGGACCGCGGACGCAGGCGCCGCGAGTCCGAGGATCGTCCGCGTAGGCAAGAGCCTCGCGAGCCGGAGTTGGAACCGCGCGAAGGGAGCGGCTTGCCTCAAGGCGAGTCGTCCGATACGCCGACGGCTCGATTCCGGCCGAAGCGTTAACTTCGAAGGCTAAATCTACGAGAGGCCCGGTCGCCAGGCCGGGCCTCTTACTTGGCCTCTACGTCCAGCGTGTCGCGGTCCCACATGCAAGCGCACGCGGCGGACCAACTCAAGAGCAGAGCCAGAATAACACCCTGCTTCACACATTTAGTATATCCCGAGAATTCCGCCCCGCCACTCAACGGAGGTCCAGTTCCTGTCGCACTTGGTCCATGTCCAGACCCTGCGGGTCCGTCTTTCGACCCGGCGGCATGGCGATCTCGGCGTGGGTGACGATATAGCGGATCGGGTGGCGTGAGCGGATTTGGCGGATGAGCGCTATCAATGCGGAGAGCTGGGTCTCCGGATAGGGGTCCAAGCCGTCGTTCCGGTTGACGAGTTCGATGCCGATGGAAAAGTCGTTGACGCCTTCTCGGCCGTCCGGCATACGGCTCTGTCCGGCATGCCAGGCGCGGCGCTCTTCCTGCACGTGGCGGTACACGGTCCCATCGCGGTCAATCGTATAGTGGCTGGCTACGCGGCTACCGGGGTTGGAGAAATGGGCCACGACCTCGTCTGCAGAGTCGAGGACGGTCGCGTGCAGCACGATCGTGTCCACGACGCACCCGTCGGGTCGGGAGTCATGATTCGGCGAGGGGGCCTCGATCATCCTGTTATTTCGAATAGGATTCCTGCGATTTCGGTCAGGGAATAGGGACATTGTGTCCGTTTTCGCCCGTGCAAACTTCCAACAACCCTACAGGATTCGGCCGAATCATCCGATTCTTTTACCGGGATGACTGATCCCGGAGGACTTACTGGATGTACGAATCCTATTGGGGCCTGACAGAGCCGCCTTTCAGCCTAACGCCCGACCCGAAGTTTCTGTACCTGAGTCGTGCTCACGAAGACGCGTTGATGATGCTGCACTACGCCATCACGCGGAACAAGGGAGCGGCAATGCTGTGCGGAGACATCGGATTGGGCAAGACGACCATCAGCCGAAAGTTGCTCGAGTATCTCGATCCGATCAACCATAGCGTCGTGCTGATCGTAAACCCGATTCTGACGCCCGTTCAGATGATGCATGAGATCCTCTCGCAGCTGGGCGCGACGACGACCGCGCGGAACCGGCAAGTGCTGGTCCAGCAGCTGCATGACGTTCTCATCCAACACTATGAGCGCGGGAAGAGGGTCGTCGTCCTGATTGACGAGGCTCACCTGATCAAGTCAGCGGCGACGTTTGAAGAGTTGCGGCTGTTGCTCAATTGCCAGATGAACGATTCATTCCTGATGAATCTGATTCTGCTTGGGCAGTTGGAGCTGAAGCCGAAGATTGAGAAGGTTCCGGCGCTGCATCAGCGCATCGCGGTGCGATACGTTCTCAAGCCTCTCAGCGTGGCGGAGACGGGCGAGATGATCGAACATCGGCTCCGAACAGCCGGATATTCGGGTGAGAAAAGCCCCTTCACGCCGGATGCGATTTTCGAGATTCACAAGTACTCAGGCGGCGCCCCTCGCTTGATCAGTCAGGCGGCGGACAACGCCCTCTTGGTTGGCGCGATGCAGAAGCTGAAGCACATTGATGGCTTTACGATGCACAGCGTCATCCAGGACCTCGTCGAAAACGAAGAAGAGGAGGCAGCGTAGATGCATCTGATTGACGCAATCCGAATGGCGGCCCAACAGAACCAACCGGCTGCCACTCCTCAAGAACCGCAATCGGAGGCAGTCGTGGATGCGACCCAAGCCTCCCAACCGGAGGTAGTGATGGAAACCGCTCATCAGCAGACTCAGGCCGCGACGCCGACCTCGCAACCGACGACGCAGGCCCCCGAGCCCGTCAATCCGGCGGTCGTCGGTGGGGCTGGAAGCGTCGTGCGGCTAGAGCTCTTCTTGAGCCCCGAGCAGATGCACCAACTGTTGCGTGGCATCCTGCAGGGAGCCCACTCGGTGATGACGCTGCGCGAAGCGTCGCAGTTCCTCCGAATCAAACACGAAACACTGATCCGCATGGCAGAGGAAGGACAGATCCCGGCGTTCCTCGTGGACGGCCGATGGAAGTTCCCGCGCCAGGCGGTGGAGGAATGGGTGACGCTTCAGACAGTCGCCCGCCGCCGCAACTCGCAGGAGGAAGACGAAGATGTCGCTTAGCCTTTTCCGATCTGATCGTTTTGTCGGCATTGATATCGGCCATTCGAGCCTGGCTGTCGCTCAAGTCGAACAGTCTGGCGGCACGTTCCGTGTGCTTCATTTGGGTCGGGCGCCTGTTCCTGAAGACACTGTGGCGGACGGCGTCGTGGTGGATCCGGACGCGCTCGGTTACGCGATCCGGGACCTGCTTCGCGCGAGCGGAATCTCCGCGACGATGGCAAACATCGCTGTGGCGGGTCCAGCCGTGGTCGTGCGGACGGTGAAGATGCCGACGATGTCGGAGGACGCCCTTCGGAAGTCCATCCGGTTCGAGGCGGGTCGCTACGTACCGAGTTCGGTCGAAGAGAGCTACATTGATTTTGAAATCGTGAGTCACGACGAAGAAGGCCAGATGTCGGTCCTGATCGTCGCGGCTCCGCGCGACATGGTGGAGAGCAAGGTCCGCGCCATCCAGGCCGCGGGTCTCGATGTGGAGAACGTCGAGGTGGAGGCGTTCGCTCAGTTTCGCGCCCTTGTGGAGGCGGACGATCTGAGCGACTTCGAAAGCCATGTGGTGGCCCTGGTGGACGTCGGCGGCCAATCCACGGAGGTCACGGTCGTCCAGCACGGCACGTTCGCGCTGACTCGTTCGATCCCGATTGGCGGCGATGCGATGACGGAAGCCCTGGCGAGCTACTTCAAGATGTCGCCGGAAGAGGCGGAAGCCGGCAAACGATCCCTGGACCTGACGGGCCTGATTCAGCAAGGCCCGCAAGAGAACCCGCCTCTCCGCGTCGTTCAGCCGATCGTGGACGAACTCGTGAGGGAGATCCGGCGCTCGTTGAACTACTACCAGTCACAACAGACGGAAGCCGGTCAGCCGTCGCAGGTTACGCACCTAATGTTCTCCGGCGGTGGTGCGCATCTCACAGGATTTCCGGAATACGTGAGTCACAAGCTGAACATGACCGGCGTGGTTCCAAACCTGTTTGAGAACCCGCGGTTCGTGTTCGCCGGCGCCGAGCCCCCGGCGGACGGCTCGGCCTACAGTGTTGCGATCGGGCTTGCGATGCGCCGATCCGGTAAGGCGGTGCTCGCGGCCTAAGCGGAGGAAAAGAGACATGCCAACGATCAATCTCATTCACGAACAACGAGAAGCCTATCGGCGGAAGCTCAAGGCCTCTCGCGCATGGTTCCTCGCATTCCTGGGCACGACGGCGGTCACCGGCGGCGCCACTGCCTTCCTGCTGATCGGCAGTATGGCCTTGACGGGAGAAGCGAATCGCCTGCAAGCCAAAGCCCAGGCGTTGGAGCCGATCCGCCAGGAGATCGCGAAGAACGAGGAAGCGTACGCCAAGTTGCGACCCCGCCTCGCAACCCTGAACGAGGCGCGCACGGAGACCGAGAAATGGGGTCGCATCCTCGAACACATGAGTTACGTAATGCCGACGAACACCTGGCTCACCGGCGTCCGCTCGACACCCAACACCGAAGAGGACGCGCCGATTGAGGTCTCTCTCACGGGAATGAGCAATGAGCAGGAGACGGTCGGCGAATTCATGCTTCGACTTCAGGCGCTGACGGACCTAACGAACATCCGCCTGCGCTACTCCGAGGAAAAGAAAACGCAGTTCGGAGACGGGCTCGAGTTTCAGATCGTGTGCGATGTCCCAACGGCATCGGCGAAGAGCTCGTCCAAGGAGGCAAACGATGAAAGTAAGCGGTCCTAACCCGACCCTCTACGCCATGCTGTTCGGTTTCTCGCTGCTTGCCGGCAGCGGCGCCGCCTATTGGCAGTACTCCAACTTCGCTTATCGGTCGCAGAAGGTCCAAGCGCTTCGCAAGGAGCTGGAATCTACCGAGACCCTGCAGCAGGAGGCGAAGCAGAGCGAGGCGCGCCTGCTCCAGGCACAGCAAGAGATCGAGCACCTCGAAACGTCCGTTACGACCGTCGAGTACATCCCGACGCTCTTGAAGGATCTTCAGCGCACGGCGGAGTCCTGCAACCTGAAGGTGACGGCCGTCCGTCCCGCTCCGCCGATCCAGAAGAAGTCGAAGAAGGGCGACGAGGAGAAGAAGACTCGCAAGCCGTACGAGGAGATTGACGTCGAGGTGAAGACGCTCGGGTCGTTCGAGAACACGATGGTCTTTCTCCGAAAGCTGGAGGACTTCCCGAAGATCGTGTCGGTTCGTTACGTGAGCGTGGACCCGAAAGTAGACGGGCGAACGAGGGCTCTCGAAGGGATCGAGACGACCTTCAGCGTTCGCGTGTATGCCTTCTCCGCTCTGCCACAAAGCGCGCAGGCGAATGAGAAGTCCGAGCCTACACAGATCAATCTCAGTCCGCAATCCCGCGGTTTGAACCAAGACATGGAGGGTGGACAGTAATGGCAGAAGACAAGAAGAAAGTCGCAATCTTGGGCGTTCTCTTTGTGGGACTTCTGGCTGTCGGCGCGTACCAGTTCGTTGGAAGCGGCCCAGCCGAGAAGAAGCCTGCAAAGAAGGAGGCCGAGGCGAAGCCGCCCGAGAACGCTCGTGCCGAGCAGGCCCCGGCTGACAACGAGGACCCGATGAAGAGCTACTACGCTCTCGGGCTCTCGCCGAAGAACCCATTCCAGCCGGCCGCCTTGCCGAACACGAGTCAGAACTCGGAGCCGGAGTCGAACAATCGGATCATCCACGCTCCGCAGGAGCCGAAACCTCAGCCGAAGGTCTCGACTCCGTACTCGAATCAGGTTCCGCCCTGGAATCCTACGATTCCGGGTGTGAGCGCAGACGGTCAGGGCGCTGCGACGGTAGTGCCGACCCATGAGTTTTCCTACGTCCTCATCGGCATCGTGGAAGGGCCCAGCCCCGTCGCCGTCTTCAAGGCGGACGACGGTTCCCAGAAAATGGTGCGTGTTGGGGAGTACGTAGGTCAGGACACCAAGGTCGTTCGAATCGAGGGCGGCTCTGTTGTCCTCAAAAGTAACGGAAAAATCATCACCCGCAGGGTGGGAGGTAATCAATCGTGAAGAAAGTTCATCTGCGTGTTTTCACAACGTTCTTGATCGCGCTGATGGCGTCGCTCGCGCTTGCGTCGGGCAAGATTACTGCCTTTGACGCAAAGCCGAACGGCAAGGGAGCGATCCTGACGGTAACCGGAACGGATCTCGCCAAGCCGAAGATGCAGACGGCCTATTCGGGCACGGTCGCAATCTTCGAGTTCAACGCCGTACTGACGACCAAGGCGACCTACAAGCGCTTGAATACGGCTCAAGCGACGTACGCAAAGATTGCGCAATTCACAGCCAATCCGCCCGTCACTCGCGTCGTTGCCAAGATCTCTCCGACGGCGACGATCACGACGGAAAAGACGGATTCCGGCTGGATCATCGCGATCGGCGTCAACGCCGAAGGTAAGAACCTCATTGGCGACGCGACGCAAGCGGATAAGGAGGCGTTCCGCCGCGCTCAAGAGCTTCTCAAGCAGGGCGCAAGCGCCAGTACGGCGAACGCGACTGCAACCGAAGAGAAACCGGCGGTCCTCGACCTGATCGAGAAAGCCAAGGAAGCGGACCAGAAGGCCTTCGAGATCGCCGTCAAGGCGCTCAAGAGTTCGGCGACGGCCGCAGCCGAGCCGACGGCGCCGCAGGTCGAGGCGACGACGGTTGCGAGCGAAATCAAGACCCAGCAACCGCCTTGGCACGACAGCGCACCGAAGGTTACGGAGCCATCGGACAGCAGCCCGACCAAGGTGTCGGCCGAATTCAATCCGGGGGCGCAGCGACGCGTTTCCCTGGACTTCGTGGACACCCAAGTCGTCATCGTGCTGAAGGCGCTCGCGGAGCAATCCGGGGCGAACATCGTGACGGCCCCGTCGGTTCAGGGCTCCGTCTCCGTTACCCTGAAGAACGTAACCGTTCAAGAGGCGCTGGACTTGATCACGAAGCTCGCGGGCGTCCGCTACGCATTCGTGAACGGCACGTACTTGATCGGCCCGCCTGATTTCATGCGCACGATGATGATGCAGGAGTCGACTTCGGGTCCGAAGGGAACGGTCATGCGCATCGTGCCACTCGCAAGCCGAAAAGCTGGCGAGATCAAGCGCGCGATCACGCAAGCGATGACGATGGACGTCTTGAACGAGACGATCCAGATCATCAACCCGGCTGGAACCACGCAGCCTGCCGCACCCGCCGCTCCGCAAAACGGCGAGAACGGCGCGCCGGCGAGCAGCCAAGCGCCCGCCATGGAGGGCGATGCAGACTACTTGATCGTTATCGGCGAGGCTTCGCGCGTGAGTCAGGCCATTCTACTGATTTCCCAGCTCGACGAGGGGCTGGCGAAGATGCACGGGATCGAGCAGTCGGGTGCAGACGCTCTGCGTCCCGTCTCGAAGGCCTATCATGTTCGCGGCGGCAACGCCGTGGAGTTGGCGGCGGCTGTTGAGAAGTTTGCGACCGGAGTGTCCGTCGTCGCCACGCCTGCCACGAGCCGCGCCGGGCAGTCTCTCGTGATCACCGGCCGACCTGCCGACGTGGATCGCGTGCTGGAGGTTCTGGCACAGATTGACGACGTGACGGTAGGCGGGGAGTGGACGGTCGAACTCTACGACGTGAAGCACGCGGATCCCCGCGCGCTCCAGCAGCAGATCGAAGAAACGTTCCAAACGGTTCGCGTGGCGATCGGGCCGCAAGGCGCGACCGGGCGCAGCTTCACGCCCGCCAGCGCAACGCCTGGAACGCAGGGCGGCGGCAGTGGTCCTCTTGGAGGCGCAGGCAATCAGGGCTCCGCGGGCGTTGCGACCAGCGCCGGGTTCAAAGCCTCTCCGCAGTACGGCGAGGACGAGATGCGCGCTGTCCCCATGACGCTCGTGTTGAGCGGTCCGCGCGGCGACGTGCAAGCGGCTCTCGGGATGCTCGCCAAGCTGGACCGGAAGACTCCCGAGATCGTTCTCGAGGCGCGCGTCGTGGACGCAAACAAAGAGGACCTTCTCAAGCTCGGCATTGACTGGAGTGCGGTCACCGGCTCGGCGGTAAAGATCATCAACCTGAACTACGGTCAGCCTGCAGGCGCGGACGGTAGCCCGTTCAGCGATATCACGGGACGCTTCGCCGGCCCCGGTTGGCTTGCCACCGGTGTCGCGAACTTGGACAAGCTGATCTCGCGCGACAAGATCCTTGCTCGCCCCAACGTTCGGGCGATGGACGGACGCGAGGCGGTGGTCTTCATGGGCGACATCGTTCGCTACATCAAGTCCATCCAGGCGACGCAGAACGGCATCACGGTCGAGGTCGGCGAGGAAGAGGTCGGCGTCAAGCTGAACGTTCTTCCGCGCATCACGCGGGACGGTCTGATCATCATGGACGTCCAGCCGACGCTGAGCTTCATCAAGGAGTTCCTCGAAGTGCCAGGCGGCGGCCAGATCCCGACGACGAGCATTCGGACCGCTCGGAGCACGCTCACCATGAAGAGCGGCGACACGATCGCCATCGGCGGTCTGATCTCGAACGAGGATCGCAAGAGCCTGACCGGGTTCCCGATTCTGATGGACATCCCGATCATCGGCCAGTTCTTCCGCCGAGAGACCAACAGCACGGTTCGCCGCGAGATCGTCATCTTCCTTTCGGCCCGCATCGTAGAGGACCAAGAGGGCGCGGAAGCGCAGGATGGCGGCCAACCGGCAGCCGCTCCAAAGTCTTCCGGCGGGTAGCCACGGAAGAAGAAACCGACCACCCTACCGCCTCGCCCTTCGCAGCAAGGGCGAGGCGGCTTCTCTTCCCCGTTCGCCCAGCAACCTTTCCGGGTTGACGACTGGCCCCCCATGGAAAGACCTAACGGGACGACCCAGCCCACCGGGCGGGGTGGAAGGACGGCATGATCAACGGCGAAGTTTTCGTCCAGGAAGGGCTCATCACCAAGGAGCAACTGGACCAGGCGCTTGCCAAACAGAAGGAGCTCGGCGGAAACGAGCCCATTGGCAACGTGCTGGTCTCGATGGGCTACATCTCCGAACGGGATCGAGTCCGCTGCATGGGCCGGGTTTGGGGCGTCGAATTCATTGACCTCACCGAGCATCCGCCGGAACCGGGGGTCGTACAGAAGATCTCTGCTACTTTCGCCAAGAAGTTCAAGGTACTGCCCGTCAAGACCGTAGAGGGGCGCCTGCTCGTTGCCATGGCGAACCCCCTGGACATCTTCGTCATTGACGAACTGAGGCTTCTCGTCGGGATGGACGTCGAACCGCTCATCACCGTCGAAGAGGAGCTCATGGATGCGATCTCCGTCGCGTACGCGAACGACGGAAGCGTGAGCGATGCGCTCAAAGGCGTCATCGAGGACTTCGACGGCGACATCGAAATCGCCGCCACGTCCGACGATGACGACCTCTCCGCCGACGAGCTTCGCAACCTTGGCGAAGAGGCGCCAATCGTCCGCCTCGCGAACCTCATCATCAACCAGGCGATCGCCGACGGCGCGAGCGACATTCACATCGAACCGCGCCGCGCGGACGTAAAGGTCCGAATTCGAATGGATGGCGTCATGCACGAAATGATGACGCTTCCCAAGAAGGTGCAGGCGCCTTTGATCAGCCGCTTCAAGATCATGTCCGAGATGGACATCGCAGAGAAGCGCGTTCCGCAAGACAACCGAATTGCCGCGGTCGTCGGCGGAAAGCCCTACGACTTCCGGGTGAGCACTCTGCCCACGGTGCACGGCGAGAAGGTCGTCATGCGCGTGCTCGACCGCGGCAGCGTGAACATCGGGCTGAGCAAACTGGGCTTCCTGCCCGACACGCTCACCAGCCTGGAGGACGTGATTCAACGCACGTTCGGGATCATCTTGATCACAGGCCCGACCGGTTCCGGAAAATCCACCACTCTGTACTCGATCCTCAATAAAATCAACAATGGAGACACCAACATCATCACCATCGAGGACCCGGTCGAGTACGAGCTGGAGGG
>RFHN01000283.1 GCA_003695835.1 Armatimonadota bacterium | reverse complement strand
CGGTTGTATGCCGACGCTCCGCCCCTACACTTGCTGTTATGTTTCCCGAGAGCGTATGCGGCGACGAGATTCGCCCGCCGATGCAGCTCGAAACCTTAGTCAAAGAGCTTCAGACGCTTTGGCTGATGCGCAAGGCCGCATAGCCGAAAGGAATGAGGGCGCACGGAGCGCCCCCATTCTGCTCTGATTCCGACGAAGGATCAGCCGCGACTACCGACGACGATCTCTCCACGGACGACGCGCCCTTCATAGGCGAAGCGGAAGTTCTCCGCCTCGAAGAGAACGACGATGCCGTCGCCGTCCTCGCCGTCATGCACGCGGACGCGCACAACGCCGCGGATCTCGCGCGTACCGTCGCGCGAACGGATGACGGCAACCGCCGGTCCGCCAAAGGCTGCATTCGTTCCGTCCGATTCGAACGCCGCCACGTCTCGCATCATGATGGAAAGCGAGCGGTTATCCGAAGCCGTGCGGAAGCCGAACTGTCCGCCAAGCTGCGGCTCTTGCTCCGGACAGCGGCGCGACACGACGTCGAAGTCGAATGCGGCGTGTTGCCGGTTCTCATTGGCTGCCACACCTCTGCCACGAGCGAACTGAACCTGGCATTCGCAGTGGCGTCGCACGAAGACTTCGATGTTGCCCTCCACGACGGGGCCGCGGAAGTCCCAGTTCATGTCCCGAGACTCGAAGTGCACCGCGAGCGCGTCGCTTTCGCCGGCTGCGGCCAGGTCCATGCCTGCGCCGTCATGCGCCACGACATGAACGACTCCAAGGACGCGATGTTCGCCGTCGCGATTGCGCAGCGTCAAGACAGCCGGGCCGGAGACCGCGACGGTGTTGCCATCTCGCTCCAGGCGAAGAATCCGATCCGTCTCAATCGAGAGATGGCCGCGTTCGGTCATCGTCTGCAGTGCAAACGTGCCTCGGACTCGGGCATGATCGTGCTCGCAAGTCGCCTTAACGGCGAACAGGGAGAAGCCGACGCGTTGCTGGTCGTTTGCCGCGACGCCTCGGCCGTTGACCCCTTCGATCAGGCAGCACTCCTGGGCTACCGACGGAAGGGCAAGCAAAGCGAGCCCCATAAGAATAAGACTCTTCCTCATTTTTGTGTTCCTCCTTTGATTTCGGAATGGTTGACGGAATGCGTCCACCTGTCAGGTAAGGACGTCCAACCCGGCGCCGGGTTCAGTTGAGATGGCGTGGCACGCGGCGCCATAATCCGCCCTTGGCATGAAAGTAAGCATTATCGGCGGAGCAGGTCGCGTCGGCTCCAACGCGGCCTTTGCCCTTCAGATGGGAGCCAAAGTTCGGGAAATCGTCCTTGTAGACATGGCGGCGGACGTCGCGGAGGGGGAGGCGCTGGATCTGCGGCACGGCACGGCGTTCACCGGCGCGCAAACGATCGTCGCGGGAGGCTACGACGCCGTCAACGGTAGCGACTGTGTGGTCATCACAGCGGGCCTTCGACGCAAGCCGGACGAGAGTCGCCTCGAGCTGATCAATCGTAACGTTACGCTTTTTCGAGAAATCTTGGGCAATGTGAAGCAGTGCAAACTTGCGGACGGCGCCACAATCCTGGTGGTTAGCAACCCGGTGGACATCCTGACGATGCTCGCCGTGAAGGAATCAGGGCTTCCCGCGAACCGAGTTTTTGGACTCGGGACGACGCTCGACACTTGCCGGTTCCGAAGCCTCATCGCTGCGCAGTTCGGCGTCGCGGCTCCCGATGTGGACGCCTTAATTCTGGGAGAGCACGGGGACAGCATGGTGCCGATGTGGTCGAGCGCGACCGTCAACGGCATCTCCATCAAGACCCTGCCCGGGTGGAGCGACCAAGTCGCACAGGACCTCTTCGAGTTCACCAAGAAGAGCGGCGCCGAGGTGATTCGACTGAAGGGCGGCGCCGGCTGGGCAGTCGGTGTCTCCATCGCGCGCGTCGTCGAAGCGATGGCGCTCGACACGCGCCAGATGCTGCCGGTCAGCGTACTGCAAGAGGGCGCGTTGGGAATCCAAGACATCTGTCTTTCGCTCCCCACCATCGTCGGCAAGGGAGGCGTTCACAAGGTGCTGGAGCCTGTATGCACTGAGGAGGAGGCCAACCTGCTGCGCAAGTCGGAAGCCGCCCTCAAGGAGGTTTGGGCACAAATCTCCTAACGGAGAGCGGCGCCGTGACTGCCGAGATCCTCGCTGTCGGCACGGAGATCCTGCTCGGTCAGATCGCGGACACGAACTCGCAAGAACTCGGCCGCCTCTTGGCGGACTACGGTTTCGATCACTATCGCCGGACGACTGTCGGCGATAACCTCAAGCGCATCGCCGACGCTTTGGCCGAGAGCCTGCAGCGAGCGGATGTGGTCTTCACGATTGGCGGTCTCGGACCCACTCAAGACGACGTAACGCGGGAAGCGATCGCCACGGCTCTCGGCGTCGAGCTCGTCGAAGACCAGCCGACGCTGCAGTGGCTCAAGGAACGTGTCCAAAGGCAGAACCGGCCGTGGCTCGAGTCCCTGGGTCGTCAGGCACAGAAACCGGAGGGAGCGACCCTTTGGCCGAACCCGGTCGGCACCGCGCCAGGGCTACTTATCGAGCGGCAGGGTAAGACGGTGATCGCTCTTCCAGGCCCCAAGGGCGAGTTTCGAGCCATGCTCGAGCAGTACGTCGCGCCCTACCTCGCGAAGCTCACCTCCGCGACTCTACAATATCGCGTTTTG
>RFHN01000282.1 GCA_003695835.1 Armatimonadota bacterium | reverse complement strand
AGGTTCATGAAGGCGGCGTCAAGGATGAGAAGATTCTGGAACCGCCTGCGGAGATGGCGGGCGAGATGGAGGCCGCCGCCTCGCGAATGATGGACGCTGCGGCCGAGGGCGACGATGAGCTGATGATGAAATACCTCGAAGGCGAGAAGCTGACCGAGGAAGAGGTCATCCACGGCTTGGAGGTCGGTGTGGCATCGGGCAAGGTCGTGCCCGTGCTGTGTGGGAGCGCTGCAACTGGCGCCGGAGTGACGCTGCTCTTGGATCGTATCGTCGGAGCCATCCCAAGCCCCGCAGAGAAACCCAAGCGGTCCGGCGAGGAGGAGATCGCGGCCGACCCGAATGCTCCGTTCCTCGGCTTCGTCTTCAAGACGACCGCGGACCCGTACGTCGGCAAGATCAACTACCTGCGTGTGATGCAGGGAACCCTGACGCCCGAGCTTGCCGTCAAGAACGCTCGCACGGGCGACAGCGAGCGAATGGGAACTGTGTTCTTCCCGCGTGGCAAGGAGCAGCTTCCCACAACGAAGGTGATTGCGGGCGACATCTGCGCGGTGGCGAAACTGCAGCACACACGTACCGGCGACACTCTGTGCGACGCCAAGAACGTCCGCGCGCTGGCTCCGATCGAGTTCCCGGAACCGATTTATCGAATTGCGATCGTTCCGAAGACGAAAGCCGACGAAGACAAGCTTGGCCAGGCCGTCGCGCGCATTGTTGACGAGGACCCCACCTTCCGTCACACCCGAAACGTGGAGAGCGCTCAGGACATTATTGAAGGTATGGGCGACATCCACCTCGATGTCGCCATCGAGAAGCTCCGCGAGAAGTTCGGTGTGAACGTGGATACGGCGGAAGCGCAGATCCCCTATCGCGAGACGCTAATGAAGCCTGCCCAGGCGCAAGGCAAGTACAAGAAACAGACCGGCGGGCGCGGCCAGTACGGCGACTGTTGGATCGAGGTGGAACCGCTGCCGCGTGGCGGTGGGTTCGAGTTCGGCGAGCGCATCGTGGGTGGGGCGATCCCCAAGAACTACATCCCAGCGATCGAAAAGGGCGTGCGTGAGGTGATGGAGAAGGGCCTCGTCTCCGGCCACCCGGTCGTGGATGTGAAGGTCGTGGTCTATGACGGGAGCTACCATGAGGTGGACTCCAGCGAGCAGGCGTTCAAGATGGCGGGTGCGCTGGCCTTCCGAGCAGCCGCCGAGAAGGCGGGGGTTACGATCCTCGAACCGATTCTCGATGTCGAAGTCACGGTCCCCGAGGAGTTCACCGGGGACGTCATGGGTGATCTGAATACGCGGCGCGGTCGGCCGGTCGGCATGGAGATGACCGGCCCGGGCGTGCAAACGATCAAAGCTCAGGTGCCGATGGCCACGATGGCGAAGTACGCACTGGACCTGCGCTCGATCACGAAAGGTCGTGGGCGTTTCCGCGCTCAGTTCTCCCACTACGAGGAGATGCCGATGAACGAGCAGCAGGCGCTGATTCAGGAATACGAACGGAGGAGACAAGCCGAAAGCGAAGGCTAAGTTTGGGTATACTGCGCGATTGCGTCGAAGAGATAGAGAACTATGGCAAAAGAATGTCTTAAAGCGAAACAGAAGAGGAAACCGAAGTTCAAGGTTCGGTCGTACAACCGCTGCCAGATTTGCGGTCGGCCGCGTGGCTACTTCCGATACTTCGGGGTTTGTCGTATCTGCCTGCGCGAGCTGGCCTCTTGGGGCAAGCTGCCGGGCGTGACGAAGTCGAGTTGGTAAAGCGATGCATAGCGATCCGATTGCAGATCTGTTGACGCGAATTCGGAACGGCTACCATGGCCGTCTCTCTTCTGTTGAGGCTCCGTACAGCAAAGTGAAAGAGGAGATCGTGCGTATTCTCAAGAATGAAGGGTTCCTTTCTGACTATGAAGTCTCTTCCGACGGCAAGTTTCGAATCCTTCGCGTTCACTTGCGGTACGACGGGCAGCGCCGTCCCGTGCTTCGCGAGATCAAGCGGGTGAGCAAGCCCGGACTGCGGATCTACAAGTCAGCGAGCGAGTTGCGACCGCGTCGAAGCGGTCTCGCAACGCAGATTTTGACGACGAATCAAGGCGTGATGACCGACCGCGATGCCCGTAAAAGGAGGCTCGGCGGCGAGGTGATTTGCGAGGTCTGGTAAGCGATGTCACGAGTAGGAAAGAAACCGATCCCCATTCCAAGCGGCGTGACCGTGACGGTGGAAGCCGGCAACCACGTCGTGGTGAAAGGCCCCAAAGGCGAGCTGTCCCAACCGATCCATCCGGATCTTACGGTGAAGGTGGAAGGTGACACGGTTGTGGTAGAGCGCCCGACGGAGCAAGCTCGCCACCGCAGTCAGCACGGGCTGGCTCGAACGCTGATCCATAACATGATCGTGGGGGTCTCGGAGGGATACAAGAAGTCGCTCGAGATCCACGGCGTGGGCTATCGCGCCCAAGTGCAAGGCAAGGACCTCGTGCTGAACCTCGGATTCAGCCATCCGGTTACGATCGCGCCGCCGGAAGGGATCACCTTCGAGGTGGTGCAAGAAGACCGCGGCCGCATCAACCGGATCGTGGTGTCCGGGATTGACAAGCAAAAGGT
>RFHN01000281.1 GCA_003695835.1 Armatimonadota bacterium | reverse complement strand
GAAGCCCAGAAACGAAACCAACGAGACCTTCTCATCGCCTCACCTCCGATTCTCTTGATTCTCCTATTCTCTGGTTGATTTGTTGACCGCGGGCTTCCGAGGTCACCTTCTATTATACACGACGTTCCAGGCTTGTCAAGGGTTTCAGCGAATTTTTCGTTTTCTTTTCTCGCGGTGTGGGGCGGAGTAGAATCGAAGGGCTATGGAGAGCGAAGAGCGAGAGAGTCTGACGCCGGGTGGGGTTGCGGTTGTGCGTTCGCCTCGTGCCTCTCCCAACGCCAATGACCGATTCTCACAATGGGTCATCAGGTCGAGGCGAGCATAGCGCCGCGTCTTTATGATAAGGCGATGGAAAATGGGTCTGGCGGACGGTATGTCGCTCAAGAGGGCAAGGGACTGACGACGGAATGGATTCGGTCGCTGTTCGAGCGCGGCGAGGAGCCGTGGGTTCGCGCGGAGGAAGCCCGTACGCTGGGGATGCCGGTGGGAGGATGTTTTGCGGGGACGGTGTACCTCGGTGCGGACGGGCGGCTTTGGAATTGGGACGTCTTCAATCAGCACCACCTCGGAGCGGTGATTCGTCGCGAAGAGGTCCGGTTCCGGGGCGAGAGTCTGGATGAGATTCGGGGTGCGAATTATGTTCGCCCGCCCGAACCGTTCTCTCCGTTTGCGTTGGGTTTTTGGGTTGAGAGTCATCAGGGACGTCGGACGCTCGATTCCGAAGGTGGGTGGGACTCGATACGGTTTCTGGGTCGGTATCCGATCGGCACGGTGGTGTACGAGTCCTCAGACCTCGAAGTTCGGTTGGACGCGTTTTCGCCCTTCGTTCCGTTGCGGATCGAGGACTCTTCCTTCCCCGCTGTCGTGATGGCGTTTCGCGTACGGAATCGCTCGCGCGAGGAGAATGAGATCCAGGTGGCGTGCGAATTCGAGAACCCGTGCCTACTCTACTCTCGCCGCGACCACCCCGAGGCGAGGGTCGAGAGCGAGTACTACACCGAGGCGACCCACTGCGGCGTGAGGCACTTCTCGCATCCCGACAGCCTCCGCGATCTACCCGACTTCGGTACGTTTGTCGCTACCTACACGGGCGCGCCGCCCGCCCTGTTTCTTCCTTTGCGGGACAGGAATGCGATCGCCGTTCCGAGGAGGCTCGCGCCAGGGGAGGAGGCGGAAATGCGGTTCGTAGTCGCTTGGCACTTCCCCAATTGCTCGATCCCTGGAATGGAGGGGAGACGCAGGTGGTATGCGAGCCGATGGAGCGACGCGAGAGAGTTGGCGGACGATCTGATCTCGCGTTTGCCCGAGCTCGAGAGCCTCACTCGAAAGTGGGTGGATGTGTGGTACGACCGCTCCACTCTCCCGTGGTACGTTCTCCAGCGCACGTTTGCGAGCCTCAGTACATTGGCGACCAACACGTGCTACCGCTTCGAAGACGGCCGATACTGGTTTTGGGAGGGCGTCGGTTGCTGCCCCGGCACGTGCACGCATGTATGGGGCTATGCGCAAGGGATCGCGCGCGTGTTCCCCGAGGTGGAGGCGACGCTGCGAGAGCAGGTTGACTTCGGGCTCTCGTTCCATGACGACACTGGCGCCATTGATTACCGAGGGGAGTTCGACCGGACCGTCGCACACGATGGGCAGTGTAACTGCATCTTGCGTGTATATCGTGAGCACACGATGCAGCGAGACGGGGCATTTCTCCGCAGGCTCTACCCGCGGGTCAAGAAAGCGATGCAGTACCTGATGCGGGAGGATGCGGACGGCGATGGTCTTCTCGAAGGCAGGCAGTACAACACTTTGGACACCGACTGGTACGGCCCTATGGCTTGGATCTCTTCCCTCTACTTGGCGGCGCTCCGCGCCTGCGGGCAGATGGCGACGGAGGTGGGCGATGCGGAGTTTGCTGAGGCGTGCGCCCAACGGATCTCAGCCGGTTCGCGAAGCATGGTCGAGCGGCTGTTCAACGGAGAGTACTTCATCCACGAACCGGATCCGGATCATCCGGAGGCGAACGCTTCGGGAGAAGGCTGTCTCGCCGACCAGCTCTTCGGGGAGTCCTACCTCCGCCAGTTGTGTCTGTCGCGGGTCGTGCCCGAAGGCGAAACTCGGATGGCTCTCCGTTCGATTTTCCGATACAACTACGCGCCGGACGTAGGCCCGTACCGAGAGCAGATGCAAGAGGTGAAGGGCGGCAGATGGTATGCGATGCCTGGAGAGGGCGGGCTTCTTCTCTGCACGTTCCCTCGCGGCGGAGCGGAGCGAGCGACCGGGGAGGGGCCGACCGCCTGGGCGGCGCAATACTTCAACGAGGTTTGGACCGGCATCGAGTACCAAGTCGCCTCGCACATGATCGCCGAGGGCATGGCCGAGGAGGGACTAACGATTCTGAAGACTGTCCACGAGCGCTACTCGCCGAGCAAGCGGAACCCGTACAACGAAATCGAGTGCAGCGACCACTACGGACGCGCGCTGGCGGCGTTCGGGGTCTACGTTTCGTTGATCGGCATGCGCCACCACGGGCCTTCGGGCGAGCTGGCCTTTCACCCGGCGCTGTCGGGCGAGCAGCGGTTTGCGTTCGTAGCGGCTGACGGGTGGGGGATTGCCACGGTCGGAGAGGGCGGAAGCGCCGAACTCGAGTACGTCTATCGCGTGGAATCGCCGTAGCCGGGCGAAGGAATGATACGATTTGGGCACTTCAGGCGTCCAATCGGAGTAGAATTCTACAACCCTTTGGAGGGAACACACAGAAAATGACAAAAACACTCACTCTCGTGGCTGCCGCTGCGCTTTCGGTCGCGGCTGCGGCTCAGGATCTCAAGGTTGGCGACCCCGCGCCGAAACTGGACGTGGCGAAATGGGTCAAGGGCGCACCTGTCAAGGAGTTCGCTGCTGACAAGGTGTACGTCGTCGAGTTTTGGGCGACGTGGTGCGGGCCGTGCAAGCAGTCCATTCCTCATCTCACGGAACTCGCGAAAAAGCACAAGGACAAGGTCACGATCATCGGCGTCAGCGCCTTCGAAGTGCCGCCCGGCACGAACGATACGGCTTACATGGCGAACGTCGAGAAGTTCGTCCAAGAGATGGGCGACCAGATGAATTACACCGTTGCGATTGACGGCCCTGAGGGCAAGATGGCGACGTCGTGGATGCAGGCAGCCGCTCAGAACGGCATTCCCACCGCATTCATCGTCAAGAACAAGCAGATTCAGTGGATCGGGCATCCGATGGGGATGGACCAGGTCCTGGAGCAGGTGATTGCGGGGACTTGGGATGTCCAGGCAGCTCGAGCACAGTTCGAGAAAGAGATGGCAGAGGCGGCTGAAATGGAGAAGCTGACCAAGTCTCTCTCGGACGCGCTGAACGCGGGAGACACGAAGAAGGCAATCGAGGAGATTGACAAGATCCTCGCGGCGCGACCGGACACGAAACCTCTTCTCATTGGCCTCAAAGTAGACCTGCTGTTCGACGCGGACCCTGCAAAGGCGGTGGAGCTGGCCAAAGAGCTCATCAAGGGCGACCTCAAGGATGACGCAATGTTCATGAACAATGTCGCCTGGCGCATGGTGGCGGAGGATGAGCCGAAGGTCAAGATGGACTACGCTCTTGCCCTCGAGTGGGCGAAGAAGTCGTGCGAACTGACGCAAAACTCCGATCCGCTGTTCCTGGACACGCTGGCGATGGCCCAATACCGGAACGGCATGAAGGCGGAAGCGATCGCGACGCTCAAGAAGGCGATCGGGATCCTCGAGAAGGACGGCTCCGATCCGGATCTGCTCGACGAGCTCCGCGGAAGGCTGAAGAAGTTCGAAGGGTCGTAAAGGCTCGGTCTTCGACCGTTTGACTCGAAACAGCCCCGGGTTCACCCGGGGCTGTTCTTGTTGGTTGGGGCGTCTTGTTGATTCTGCGGTTCTTGCATCCACGCCGCGGGCACTGCAGACACGGCATTGTCGGTGGCGGCCTCTACCTCGGGGTGCGTTTCACCGACTGTACAGTGCACGCCTCGTCTCTCTCCGGGTGACGAGGCGTGCCAAAGAGCCGGAAGAAGGCTCTGACGCTACTCCGCCGGGAGCGAAGGCGGCGGCTCGGGTGGCGCCGTAGGGGCGGGCGTATCCTGCGGGGTCGAGGGCTCGGTCTTCCTGGACGGTTCCCAGCCGCGGAGTTTCTCCACGACGTCAATCCCGAAGATCTGCTTGATCTG
>RFHN01000024.1 GCA_003695835.1 Armatimonadota bacterium | reverse complement strand
GGCCATGAAAGACGGAAGCGACGCGATCAGCGATTGGGTGTTCCTGAACGCGCTCATCAACGCAGTGGGCGGCGCCTCTTGGGTCTCCGTCCATCACGGCGGCGGCGTGGGCATGGGATATGCGCAACATGCAGGTATGGTGATCGTTGCCGACGGAACGGAAGAAGCTGCGGAACGCCTCAAGCGTGTGCTCCATACCGATCCCGCGACGGGCGTCTTGCGTCATGCGGACGCGGGCTATGAGATTGCCTTGCGCACGGCTCGCGAGAAGGGGCTGAGAATCCCGATGCTCGATGGCGGGGACGATGCTTAGAGTAGCGCGAGCTGCTCTCAGCGTCTTGTCGCTCGCTCTCGTGCCGCTCGTGATCTACGCGTATTCGTCAAGGCCCGACGCTTTGGCGGCGATGACGGCCTGGCCGCTGTGGTCTTGGTGCCTCCTCGGCATCGCGTTCGCAGCCCTGGGTGGAAGATCGTTGGGTCATCGGGTTCTCGCGGTCGAGTTGGCGCTGTGGCTCTTGACGTTCCTCCTCTATGCGCCGGAGTTGCGCACGTTGTTCCGCTTCTCGACGCCCAATGACCCGGCGTGGCAGGCGGCGCGAGAGGAGGGGAGAGGGCTTAGGGTCGTTACGTTGAACTGCCTCGTGGGAACGAAGGCGGCTCTGGCGGAGGCGTTGAGTCACGACCCGGATGTCGTGCTGATTCAAGAAGACCCGAAACCGCGGGAGATGATCGAGCTGATGAAGCGCAAGTATGGCGACGCGGGAGATGTCGTCTGGGGCAACGACGTGGCGATCGTGTTTCGGGGCAAATTGCTGGAACAGGGCACCATCGGCGACACACATTCAGTATGGGCGCGCGTACTTCTGTCCGGGGGGCGAGAGGTCATGCTGATCACGTTTCGGTTGCGGTCCGCTGTGTTCGATGCGAATCTGCTGTTTCCTTCCGTGTGGCAACGCCACGCCGCGAACCGGAAGCGCAGACAACTCGAGTTCGAACCGATCGCGCAGTTTCTGAGCAGCCTCCCCAGGAACCTTCCGGTGATCGCCGGGGGGGACTTCAACGCGCCGGTCGGTGAGCCTGTGTTTGACGCCATCCCGAAGGGGTTTGTGGACGCATTCGAGGCGGCAGGCGTCGGTTGGGGGAACACGATTTTCAACGATTATCCGATCCACCGGATTGACCGAATCTTCGTTGCCAACTGCCGCCCGGTGTACGCGAAGGCGATCCGCACGGAGACTTCCGATCATCGGATGGTCCTGGCGGATCTCATTGTGGGAGAGCCGATTCCATGAAAACGATTCTCGTCGGTCCGATTCGAGAACTGCACACCTTAGCGGGTTCCGGAGGCGCGCGGCGACGCGCCGAAATGAGGGAAACGGCGCGGCTCCAAAACGCGGCATTGGTCATCGCAGGCGGCCGAGTGCGCGAAGTGGGGCCTTGGAGCGTCCTTCGGAGAGCGCACCAAGGGGCGGAACGCGTGAGCGTGGAAGGCGACCTCGTCACCCCGGGGTTGGTGGACTGTCATACGCACCTCATCTGGGCGGGCAATCGCTCCGAAGAGTTTCTGCGGCGGTGTTCGGGCGTATCGTATCAGCAAATTGCAAGAGAGGGAGGCGGCATCGCCACGACCATGCGAGCCGTCGCCGAATCCACGGAGGCTGAGCTGGCCGCAAACACGGTTACGCGAGCGAAGCTCTTGCTGGGACTGGGCACGACTACAGTCGAAATCAAGGCCAGCTACGCCGATCGGCCCGAGAATTGGCTCAAAGAGCTCAATGCGCTGGCTAAGGCGCGGCGCAAAATCAAACAGCAGACGGTGGTTACGTTCATGGGTGCGCATGTCGTGCCGCCGGGCTGGAAGCGCCAGGCATGGATTCGCGAAATCCTGCGCTTTCTTTTCACTGCGTCCACCCACCTCTGCAAGCCTGCCTTTCAGGACGTTTTCTGCGAAGAGGGAGCGTTCAGCGTAGAAGAGAGCGTTCGCGTGCTGCGTGCAGGATTGCGGGTTGGACTGGGAGCAAAGATCCACTGCGACGAGTTTCATGCGCTTGGCGGTGTGCAGGCGGCGTGCAGGCTGGGCGCGACGAGCTGCGATCACCTTCTCGTGAGTGGGCGGAAGGAGTGGGCGGCGCTGGCGAATTCGGAGACGGTTGCCGTTGTGATGCCCGGCACTGCCTTTTTCTTAGACAAACCTTACGCACGGGCCCGGAAGATGGTGGACGCGGGGTGCGCGGTTGCGCTTGGAAGCGATTTCAACCCGGGCAGCAGCATGGTCCCGTCCATGACCTTCGCGATGGGTTTGGCGGTGAGCCGGATGGGGCTGGCGCCGGAGGAGGCCTTGGTCGCTGCGACGGTGAACTCGGCGGCGGCTCTTCGCGGCGCCGTGCGCGAGGGGGTCGGAACTTTGGCGCCGGGGGCGCCCGCCGATTTTTGCGTATGGCCGGTCGGATCCTTATCCGAGCTTATCTACTCGTATGCCTTTGTCCGGCCGACTCAGGTGTTCCTCCGCGGCCGCCAGGTTCTTCCCTCGTAGTCTCGGCGTGTAACAAGACTCGCGCGCGGGTCGTATAGGGTGTTGGAGGTACAATCGGCGGAAGCGAGCCGGCGTAGCTCAGTGGTAGAGCAGCTGTTTTGTAAACAGCGGGTCGCGGGTTCGAATCCTGTCGCCGGCTCCAGGCTCCTCTTCGTTGCTGTTCGCTCCACACCGAGAAGGGACTCTGGCTTTTGAGAGGGTCAACGCGGCTCATATTGTATGGAGGTTCACGCAAATGACACTGTTTCGGAAAGGCATTTGGCTTATCGGTCTCTTCTCGATCGTGATCACGGGTTTCGCCGTGCTCGCTTCGCCCGCACCCGCCACGTCGTGCTGTGAGGTGGAAGCCTTGGCGACATGCAACCCAGTTGGAATCTGCAAGGCTTGCAAGAACTGCAAGTATTGTAAGCATTGCTCGAAGCAGGGTGGCACCTGCAGCGTGTGTCGCCGCTGACTCAACCAGCTTGGATTAAGAAATGGTTGGAGGATGACAAGCGGCGTCTGCTGAGCGGCTTAAATGTGCGCGTGCGAATCCTCGTTCTCTGTTCCGGAAACGTTGCGCGGTCGCAGATGCTTGCGGGTTTTCTGCGGCAGCGTGCGCCCGAAGGTGTCGAGGTGTACTCTGCCGGTACGAAGCCGGAGGCGCGACTCTGGCCGCCGGTCGTGGAGGCGATGCGCGAGGTCGGCGTGGACCTCTCCCAGGAACGACCGAAAGGGATCGAGGCCGTAGACGGGCTGCGTTTCGATTACGTCATCAGCGTCTGCGACGCGGCCAAGGAGGCGTGTCCGATCTGGCCAGACCCTGAGACGGTCCGTCTCCACCGCTCGTTCCCCGACCCGCGCAGCGCAGAGAACGGCGAGAAGGCGGTTCGGGCGGTGCGTGACGAACTCCGGAAGTGGGCTGACGAGCTGGCTGCGACGCTGTTTGCGGCTTCTCAAAAACCCAGGGCGCCCGAATAAAGAAAGGACGCCCTGTCTATTGCCGAGTTGAAGGGCTGACGAGCACCGGAGTGGTGCCAACCCTGCAACAGTATAGACGGATTCGGCTGGGATTTGGTTCAGGTTTTTTGTTTCAGGGGCGCGGAAGCCATACGCGAATCGCCGTGCCGCCTCGTTTCCCCCATAGTCCATACGGTACGAGGCGGACCTCGCTCGGAATCAGAGGCTCCGAATCCGGGACGTAGAGACTGGCGGCTTTGCGGTGCCAGGATCGCGCCATCCAGGTGGGAGGGTCGCTCGCAGGCGAGGCGTTGGGGTCAGGTGGCTCGACGCGAGCGAGAGATTGGACCAGGCCGGAATCCGCCGGTTCCTCAGCGCAGAGTACGATCGGGCCACGCACCAGCGCGACCTGCGCTCGGCACGCCTCAACGGCGGGATGGGCTTCGATCCGCTGGATGCTCAACGGAAGACGCGCGCTCGCACCCGGGACCTCCGTCCAAGACGAGTCTCTGTCCTGCGGCAGGTTCGGTAGAAGAACCCGGCCCAATAGCTCACGTCCTTCGATGGAGATGTCCCCGTCCCACGGGTACTCGGATCGGATGCGGACCGTCCCATTCGGCAGACGGACGGCGCACGCGAGAGGGATCCAGAGGTAGAGGTCCTTGCCATCCGCACGGCAGACCCATCGCGAGAGCTGCGCGACCGCCCGCGCACAGTTGGGCGGGCAGCAGGCGCAGCGAAACCACTCGGAGCGCTCGTGAGTTCCGTCTGTTTCCAGAGGATTCTCGTAGAAGAATCGGTCGCCCTCCACGTTTGCGCCTGCCGCCACTGCGTTATAGAGAGTTCTCTTGAGGGCAGCGACGTACTTGGCGTCGCCGGTCAATCGGGCGAGTCGCTCGCACCAGAAGACGAACGCGATCGAGGCGCAAGTCTCTTGATAGGCGGTGCGGTTGGGCAGGTCGTAGTCTTGCGTAAACCCTTCGTTGCGAGCGGTCGAGCCAAAGCCTCCGGTGATGTACTGACGCGTCGCGGTGACTCGGTCCCACAGTCG
>RFHN01000280.1 GCA_003695835.1 Armatimonadota bacterium | reverse complement strand
TAGTTGTAGAAGTTGATTCGCCCTTCCGTCGAATCCTGTGTAAAGTTCGGAACCATGTCTCCGAGCTGCAATGCCATTTTGTATCGCTCCTCCGATTAGGATTACGAAACGATTCTACCGAGGAATCCCCAGAGATGCGACTCGACCGTTGTGACGGATATCATATCCCCCGGCGAGACGCCGCCCTCGAAGTGGACGGTCTTGCCCTGACGCGTGAGCCCCTTCCATAGCTGGGCGCCTACCGGCTGTCGCTCGGCGGGCCCTTCCACCATCACCTCATAGGTCCGGCCAACCTGCTCGGCGTTGATTTCGCAGGTGATCCGGTTCTGTAGCTCGATCAGTTCGCCCAGCCGACGGCGCTTCGTCGCCTTCGGGATCTGGTCCTCTCGGTCGGCAGCCTTCGTGCCCGGGCGTGGCGAGTAGGCGAACATGAACGCCGAATCGAAACGTAGCTCTTCGACCACCTTCAGCGTGTCTTGAAACTCTTCTTCCGTCTCACCAGGGAAGCCGACGATCAAGTCCGTCGTAATCGCGATGTCTGGTACTTCCTCGCGCAGCCTCCAGTAGACGGCCTTGAACTCGTCCACCGTGTACAGCCTGCGCATCTCCTTGAGGACCTTGTCGTTCCCGGACTGTAGCGGCAAATGAACGTGCGGCATCACCTTTGGACACTCCCGATGAACGCGAATCAGGTCGTCGCGATAATCCCTCGGATAGGGGGAGGTATATCGGATTCGCTCGATGCCGGGGATCTCGGCAATCGCCAGCAACAGCTTGGCGAAGGGAACCTTTCCTTCCAGCAGGTTCTTCCCGTAGGAGTTGACCGTTTGGCCAAGCAGGGTGATCTCTTTCGTCCCTCGTTCCGCCAACGCCCGAATCTCTTCGAGGATGTCCTGGGTCGAGCGACTTCGCTCCCGACCTCGAGTGGTCGGAACGATGCAAAACGTGCAGAACTTGTCGCAGCCGTACTGAATCGGCACGAACGCCTTCAGCTTGACGGCACCCGGCTGACCGAGGTGGCGCTGGGGGACGTCCGTAACGATCGCGCCCTTGCGCGGCGGCAGATCCATTCGAAGCAGGAAGCGCCGTTTCTGCCTGGCTTCACGGACCAGAGCCGGAATCTGAGCGACTTGAGCGGTCCCGATGATGAAGTCCACATGAGGACAGCGGCGCCGGATCTCTTCGTGCCTCAGCTGCGCCATACACCCGCAGACGCCGATCACGAGCGACGGCTTCTGCTCCTTGAGTTTGCGCAGCTCGCCCAGGTACGAGAACGCCTTGTCTTCCGGTTTCTTGCGAACCGAGCAGGTATTCAAGAGAATCACGTCCGCCTCTTCATCGCGCTCGACACGACGGAGCCCCAGGTCCTGCAGGAACCTCTCCATCTGCTCGCTGTCTTCCACGTTCATTTGGCAGCCCCAGGTGACGACGCGGTAGCCGCCCGAAGCGGTGTGTCGTGGGGTCGGGAGAGTGGAGGATGCGGGATTCACGACTACGTCTTGTTGCTGATTTTGAAAGGCTGGTCCGGAAGGTCCTCGATCGGGAGGCGCTCCAGCTTCAGCCTGCCGTCCATCTCCACAACCCAACAAGGGGGCGTGGCGCCCACCTCGACGGGGGCGGTGACCTCGAGGCTCTCCCACGTGAAGGGCGAAGGTTTCGACCTCGCCGTGACTGTGGGGCCTTGAATAAGCACCCACTTGCGGCCCTTCTTGTCTTCTACGCTCGTATCGGAAAGCTGGTATTTGGCGGGCAACATGCCGGACAGCCGGTTTGTCGCCTCTTCGAAGTGTTGGGCGGGGATGCCGACCAGCGCCATCATGCGCGGAGACTTCGTCTTTCGCCCCCGGAGAATGCCGTTGTAGTTCACCTTCGGCGCTTGGCGCTTGGCTACCGGTTCCAGAGTGAACGGCACGAGGTCCACGACCCAGTGCGGCGGCCAGCCGGGCGGAATGACCCAGTCCGTGATCTTCCTTCGGTTCAGCTGGAAGCCGGGATCCTTCGGGCTGTCGCTGTAGGTCGGCCCAACGATATAGGCCCACCGGTGGTCCGTCTTATCCACGGTGTTCGTCCGGATCAGCTCATAGCCCTTCGGTAGCTTCTTCTCAATGAGCTCGAGGACGCGATCGTAGTCATCCTCCAAAATGCGGAGACACGCCCTCATGCGGGCGTTCGGCCTCGGTTTCGTGCTTGCGCCTTGCGTGGAACTTGCCATAGAAATCGGTTTGCGTAGGGGCGAATCGGGAACGCCGACTACGGCGTCCGTATAGTATACTTGAATCGAGTACAAGGAGTGGAAAGATGGCAACCTCGGCACCCGGATTGACAACCACGAAAGCGCCTTTCATCGAAGAGGCGAAGGCAAAAGGGCAGATCTACATCGAGCAGCCCTACGAACTGTATAGCGAAGAGAATCAAGAGACTTGGCGCCGCCTCTACGCCCGCATCCTGCCCAAGTGGGAGCAGTACGCGCACCCTAAGTTCCTGGAAGGCGTTCGCAACCTTGCGCTCAATCCCGATCGGATTCCGCGCCTCGAGGAAATCAACCAGTTCTTGGAGCCGCTGACTCGATTCAAGGCCAAGGCGGTCAGCGGCTACGTGCCGGCGTACGTTTTCTTCGACTGCATCCGCCAACGGGACTTTCCTACGACTATCACGATCCGGGACGGCGCCAAGCTCGACTACCTGCCCGAGCCCGACATCTTCCACGACGTCGCAGGGCACGTGCCGATGCACACGGACCCTCAGTTCGCCGACGTGCTCGTTCGGTTCGGCGAGGCCGCGCGATCGGCTGCCTTCATGGTCGGGGACATCCAAGACAAGGACGAGCGGGTCAGGACCGTCGAGTCCATCATCAAGGCGATGGCGCGGTTCTTCTGGTTTACGATCGAGTTCGGTCTGATGCGCCGACCGGAGGACCCCAGCAAACTCTGTGTTTATGGGAGCGGTCTGCTCAGCTCGTATGGAGAGCTTCAGCACTCGATCGAGGCGCCCGAAGTGCAGCGCTACCCGCTTCAGCTGGAATGGGTGATCAACCAGTACTTTGAGATTGACCACTACCAGCCGCTGCTCTTCATTGCCGACTCGTTCGACCATGTCTTCAGCGAGGTTGAACGGCTGGAGAAGTGGATCCACGAAGGGAAGTGCTCGAACGTCGCGCCCGGCGAGCCGCACGTGAATGAAGAAGACCTCGCTTCCTTCCTGGAAGTGACCGGTTCTGCATAGGCCCCTTCGAGCGACTGACCTGGGAGTTTTGCGCGGCGGGCCGCAGGCTGTCTGTGGCATACACCGTACTAAGCCGAAGATATGGGGGTACGGATGGGTCGTCGCGCTTTTACACTGATCGAATTGCTGGTCAACATGGCGATTATCGCCATTCTCATGTCGCTCCTCTTTCCCGTCTTCGTCGTGGCGAAGAACCGGGTGATCGGGTTCACTTCGATGTCCAATCTCCGACAGATCGGAATGGCCCTCAATGCCTACCTCGACGAAGCAGAAGGGCACTTCCCAAAGCCTTACTGGGCCGGAGAGGGCGACAAGATGGACGACAACAAGGATGGAGTCGTGGAATGGTACGAGCAGCTGGGTCTCTACGTCGGCGACCCCCGAATCTTCCGTTCCAAGTCTGACCCCACGGATCCCCGCCAGTACCCCTGCAGCTACGCGGACAACTCGTGGTTCGACTACTTCATCCACATCTCGTCCGTCCCGGATCCAGCCAACACGATCTACGCCACGGAGAGGCAGTACTCGTACCAGAAGTACTTCATCGAGTGGTGGTACTGGCAAACGCAATGGCCGCCCGACCCGACCCAGACCCCGGCCGAACGCGCCAAGAAGGACATCGCGCACGATCGCTACAACGGCTCGAACAACTACCTATTCGTTGACGGGAGGGTCGCATTCTTGCGCTTCCCGCAAACGTGGAGCCCGCGCGTCCTCTGGTACCCCGATTCCTTCTATGAGCGCGAGGGCGGCGAGCCGTAAGTCTTAGTGATATTGATCGTCGCCCTTGAGCAGTTGGATGAAGCAGATCTGACCGAGGTGGTAGGTCAGGTTCCAATAGTGGTCGTAGGCTAACTCAAAGAGAGTGAACTCCTTGCCCCAGGGCATTATCACCTTGGCGTCGGGATCGGAGCAGTCGGTTTCGCGGAGGGCCTGGCAGAGTTTCGTTGTGTTCGCCCGACACAGCGCTTCGCACTCTTCGACAGTCTGACATCGCTTGGCTTCGGCCCAGACCTCGTCCACGCGCTCTCGAGCAAGCGGAGCAACGGGCCGCTCGCGTACGTGGATCTCGAGCAGCGCTGGCAAGCCGGCACATTCTCGCAGCTGACTCAACGCTGTCCGCGCTTTGCCGCCTGGGTGCCATTCGAGCCACTCCTCCGGCATGGACCGCGCATACCGGAACAGATCGTCCACGGCGCCCTCGGTCGCGCGGACGACGGATTCGATCCAGTCCATGCCAACTCTTTTACCCGAGCGACCAAAACGTGTATAACGAGCCAATGCGATCCGCTGCAGTGGTTCTGTTGCTGGCTGCCCTCGTCTCGTGCGGGAAGAACGAGCCCCCTCTCCAACCGGAGCTCTACGAACCGAAGTCGAAAGAGGCGGCGAAAGAGGCGATTACGTTGCGCCTGCGCCTTCAGCCGGGAGATGTGCTCGTGTATGAGTTCCACTCCAAGGACACGACGACACAGGTCACCCCGGTCGGTTCCGATGAGGAAGGGGGAACCGTTACCGTCGAGTTCGCAGCTCGCATGGTGGATCGCGTCATCTCAGCCGAAGAGGGTACCTACGCAATCGAAAGGACGTTCGAGAATCCGCGCTACGTCGTCACGGCGACCGGTTCCTTC
>RFHN01000279.1 GCA_003695835.1 Armatimonadota bacterium | reverse complement strand
GGGCTCGGGAGCTTGGGTTCCTGCCGAGCGGGGGCAAGAACACGCGCCAGATCCTGGAGGGCTGCTGCGACGGCTCGATCCAAGCGCTCTGGCTCGTGGACGCCGATCCGTTTGCCCTCTATCCGGATCGGGACCTCGTCGAGCGGGCGCTGGAGAGCGTCGAGTTCCTGGTGGTGCAGGATTCGATCCAGGGAGAGGCGTTCGAGTACGCGAGCGTCGTGCTTCCTTCGACGGCGTTTCCCGAGCAGGACGGGACGTACGTCAACGCCGAGCGGCGCGTCCAGCGAATCGCCCAGATCCTGCCGCCGCGCGGGCGCGCCAAGCCGGTCTGGCGGATCGGGACGGAGATGCTGCTCCGGTCGGAAGGGATCCCGCCCTACTTCGGCGTCAAGGACGTTCTGGCGGAGATCGCGCGGACGGTCCCGGCCTTCGAGGGCGTCTCTTGGGACGCGCTGGACGGCGAAGGAATTGTTCTCTCGACGAGGCGAACGAGCGAGGAAGCGCCCGAAGTTACCGGCCGGCCGTTGTAGGTAGACTCGCGTCGGCTTCCGATGTTGAGTTTTCTATCTGCGGTCGAAGCGAACTCGGGTGACACGATCGGCTGGGCTCTTCTACGCATCGGGATCGTTCTCGGAGTCGTCCTGGGAATCGTTCCCGGTTTGATCTGGTGGGAGCGCCGGCTGTTGAGCTGGTTCCAGGACCGGATTGGGCCGAACCGCGTCGGTCCGTTCGGCCTTCTCCAGCCGATCGCGGACGGGGTCAAGCTCTTCTTCAAAGAGGACATCACGCCGGCGACGGTGGATCGTCTTCTCTACTTCCTCGCGCCGGCGATCGCGCTCTTCCCGGCCTTCACGATCTGGGCGGTACTTCCGTGGGGCCCGGATCGTCGCCTGACGCCGATTGCAGACGTGGACGTCGGGGTGTTGTACATCCTCGCGATCTCTTCGCTCGGCGTCTACGGCCTCTTTCTGGGAGGATGGGCCTCGAACAACAAGTACAGTCTGCTGGGCGGGTTGCGGAGCGCGGCCCAGATGGTCAGTTACGAGCTGGCGATGGGCGTGGCGCTGGGCTGCGTGATCCTCGCCACCGGTAGCCTGCGGCTCACGGAGGTCGTGCAGCAGCAGTTCGAACCGCTGTGGGGGACGGTGCCGTGGATGCAGAACTGGTTCATCCTGACGCCGTGGGGCTTCGTCGCGGGCGTCATCTTCCTGATTACGATGGTGGCGGAGACGAACCGGGCGCCGTTCGACCTGCCAGAAGCGGAGTCCGAGTTGATCTCGGGCTTCCACACGGAGTACTCGTCCATGAAGTTCGCCGTCTTCTTTATGGGCGAATACGCGACGATGTTTGCATTTTCGGGAATTTTCGCGGCCCTGTTCCTTGGCGGATGGAGTCCCCTGCCGTTCAACTGGGAGTTCCTCGCGCAGAGGGCGACGGACGCGAACCTTCCGTGGCTCGCCAGCGCTCTGTCGTTTGTCGGTGGGCCGATCGCCGCGCCGCTGTGGATGCTCGGCAAGATGTTCGGCGGCATCACCTTCTACATTTGGCTTCGAGCGACGCTTCCGCGGTTGCGGTACGACCAGTTGATGACCCTGGGCTGGAAGTATCTGCTCCCGATTGCGGCTCTGAACTTCGTCGTGGTCGCGATCTGGATGCAGTTCGGTTGGGCGGCGCTGTTCGGCGCGCTGGCGGTTCTCTTCTTGCTGTACATCAACGTCGTCCTCTATGTCTCGCGGCGCCGGCCGAAGGATACGGTCCCGAAGGTCCAGTTTGCGAACCCGCCTGCGAGTACGGAGGCGACGATCGAGGTTACACGCTCATGACATTGACGACGTTTGCGTTCTTGGTAATGGCGGTTGTCTTGGTGCTGTCCGCGTGGGGTGTCGTGGTTGCCAAGAGCCCGGTGCGGAGCGCCCTGAGCTTGGTCGTGAACTTCTTCGTGCTTGCCTTTCTGTACTTCGGCATGAACTACGACCTGCTCGGCATCAGCCAGATCCTCGTCTACACGGGGCTGATCATGATGCTGTTTCTCTTCTGTATCCTACTTTTGAACTTGGGCGCTCCGGACACGCTGTTCGAGCCGAGTCTGATCAAGCGCAGCCTCGCTTGGTTCGTAGGCGGTGTGCTGGTGCTCGCGGTCAGCTCGCAGGTGATCGGCCCGATGGCGACGTGGTCTACGTCCACGCCGACCGCTCCCGAGGGATTTGGGCAGGCCGCCAGCGTGGGACAATCGCTGTTTACGGGATGGGTGTACGGATTTGAAATCGCGAGCGTGTTGCTGTTGGTCGGGATCGTTGGCTCGATTTTGGTAGCCAAGAGGAGAGATTGACGATGGAAGGGATTCCTCTTTACGCGTATCTTCTTCTGAGCGCCCTGCTCTTCGCGATCGGGACGGTGGGCGTTCTCATCAAGCGGAACCCCATCATCATCTTCATGTGCATCGAGCTGATGCTGAACGCGGCGAACCTTTCGTTCCTCGCCTTTGCGAAGTATCACTCGGCGCCGCTCGCCGCAGGCTCGCTCGAGCAATGGCAGGTGCACATGACCGGCCAGATGGCTGTCGTCTTCGTGATGGCGGTGGCGGCGGCCGAAGTGGCGGTCGGACTCGGCATCATCATGGCGATCTTCCGACTGCGACACGACGTGGACATTGACGAAATGAGCACGATGAGGGGATAGGCATGGAGTACATCAGCACAGGACACGGAGAGACGCTCACGAACCCGGTGTTCCACTGGGCTTGGATGATTCTGCTCGCCCCGCTGGCGGGCTTTTTATTCCAGGCGGCGCTCGACAAAAAGATCGAGCAGGCGCTGGGCAAGGCTGCCGGGCGGCGACTTCTCGGTTTCTTCGCCGTGCTGCCGGTTGCGCTCGGCTTCGTCGTTTCGGTCGTCCTCGCCGTGAACCTTGCCGGGCTGGACGAACATTCGCGTCTCGTCATCACCGCTTGGTTCAACTGGATTGACCTCCAAACGCTTCGTGTCCCGTTCGAGTTGAGGATTGATCCGCTCTCTCTCACGATGTGTCTCATCGTGACGGGCGTCGGATCCCTGATTCACCTGTACGCGACCGGCTACATGGCGGACGATCGCGATTACCCGCGGTTCTTCACGTATTTCAACCTCTTTATCGCGTTCATGCTCATGCTCGTCATGGGCAACAATCTGCCGCTGGTCTTTATCGGCTGGGAGGGCGTCGGCTTGTGTTCGTATCTTCTGATCGGTTTCTGGTATGAGGATATCGAGAACGCGAAGGCGGCGAACAAGGCATTCATCGTAAACCGAATCGGCGACTGGGGATTTGCTCTCGGAATCTTCCTACTCTACTGGGTGTACGCGTCCAGCCAGGCTGCGCTGCCGCTGAACGAGACCCGCTACCTGAGCTTCGACGTCTTGCTTCCCTTCGCGCAGCAGGTCCTACCCGAGTTCGGCCCGTTGGTCGTGACGGCGGTCCCGCTACTGCTGTTCGTAGGTGCGGTCGGAAAATCGGCTCAGTGGCCCCTCTATCTTTGGCTTCCCGACGCGATGGCCGGTCCGACACCGGTGTCTGCGCTCATTCACGCGGCGACGATGGTCACGGCGGGCGTCTACTTGGTTGCAAGGACGCACGTATTCTTCGAGTTGGCTCCGATTGCGATGGCTGTGGTCGCGGGCATCGGCGCGTTCACCGCACTCTTCGCTGCGACCGTGGCGTTCGGGCAAACGGACATCAAGAAGGTCCTTGCCTACTCGACGGTGTCGCAACTGGGATACATGTTTTTGGCTTGTGGCGTGGGCGCCTTCGGTGCAGGCATGTTCCACGTAACGACGCACGCGTTCTTCAAGGCGCTGTTGTTCTTGGGCTCGGGCGCGGTGATCGTCGCCATGGCGCACAACCAAGACATGCGCAACTATGGCAATCTGCGTAAATACATCCCCATCACGTATGCCACGATGGTGGTCGCGTGGCTTGCGATCGCGGGAATTCCGCCGTTCGCCGGTTTTTGGAGCAAGGACGAGATTCTCTCCGCGGCGTTCTTTACGCAGCTGGTGCAAGCTCCCCAACTGCTCTGGCTCATCGGTTGGATCACCGCGTTCCTCACTGCCGGCTACATGACGCGGATGATGATGCTCACGTTCTTCGGCCAAGAGGAGCGATGGCGCAAAGGCGTCGTCGGCGCGCACGCCCACCACGACCATGCCAGCACGCATGACAACGCCGCTCACGCCGCCCACGCAGACTTCTCCAACACCGAGTTCTTCTTGAGCGACGAGGAACTGGCCGCCGAAAGGGAGCACGAAGAGGCTCATCACCACGACTTGACGCCGGATCACGAGCCCAAAGAGGTCAGCGTCTCCATGTGGTTCCCGCTCGCCGTGCTCGCTGTCCTCTCGCTGGCGGGCGGCGCGGTGCTATCCGGGCTCAACCCGTTTGCGCATCTGCTCGGAGCGCATCTGCCCCACCTTTTCGAAGAATGGAACCATCCGTCCGTCGGGCTGAGCGTCTTCGATCCGGAAGGCGCCTTCCGAAAGAGCGTCGCCATCGAGTGGGCGCTGATTGCGGCTTCGATCGGAGCGGCGATTTGCGGGATCGCGTTCTTCGTGCGGCGGTACGCGAAGGGATTGCCCGAATCGGAAGTGGAGTTGCAAGGCGTGCAGAAGTTGGCCGGCGAGCAGTGGCTTTACGACAAGACGATGGTACGACTGTTCGTGGACATCGGCGGCAAGTTTGCGAATGCGTTCTACCGGATCTTCGACGCTGGCGTGATTGACGGCATCTTCGTGAATGGCAGCGCGAAACTGGTAGGCGCTTTTGGGTTGCTACTTCGGCGGACCCAGACGGGTTTGGTCCGCTTCTACGCGTTCATCATGGCGGTAGGCGTGATCGCGTTGCTGAGCTACGTCATCTATGTGACAACGAGATAACCATGGAAGGCTTCGGAATTCTGAGTTTGGTCATCTTCTTGCCCGTGGCAGGGGCGCTGGTCGCCCTTCTCGTGCCGCGACAGATGGAGAACTTCCACCGGTACTGGGCGTGGCTGATCTCCGCCGTGACATTGCTCGCGTCGCTGCAGATCTATAACGGATTCAGTGGAAACACGATGCACTTCCAGTGGCGCGAGTCGGTCGAGTGGTTGCCGGCGCTTGGGATTCGGTACCAACTGGGCGTAGACGGAATCAGCCTCTGGCTCGTGCTCTTGACCTGCTTCATTTCCTTCCTCAGCATCTGGTTCAGTTTCCACGTGAAGGATCGGGTGAAGGAATTCATGATCTGGTTGCTGATCTTGGAAGGCGCGATGATCGGTGTGTTCTGCGCCCTCGATCTGATCCTGTTCTACGTCTTCTTCGAAGCGACGTTGATTCCGATGTACTTCCTCATCTCGATCTGGGGCGGCAAGAATCGCGTCTACTCTTCTATTAAGTTCTTCCTCTTCACGTTCTTGGGCAGCATCTTCATGCTCGTAGCGATCGTCGCTCTCTATTTCATCAGCCGCAACGAAACGGGAGAGGGGACGTTCGACCTGATCGCGTTGCAGGCGCTCGCGGCGGACGGACGCCTGGCGCCAGGCGCACTCGGCCTGTGGCTCTTCGCGGCCTTCGCGCTCGCGTTCGCGGTGAAAGTGCCGCTGTTCCCCCTCCACACCTGGTTGCCGGACGCTCACACCGAAGCGCCGACGGCTGGCTCCATGATCCTTGCCGCCATCATGCTGAAAATGGGAACGTACGGCTTCTTGCGGTTTGCGTTCCCTCTCTTCCCGGAGGCGGCGGTGCAAGCCGCCCCCTTCCTCATGGGCCTGTCGGTCGTGGGAATTCTCTATGGGGCGATCATGGCGGCCGTTCAACCGGACTGGAAGCGGCTCGTCGCCTATTCTTCCGTCAGCCACCTGGGCTTCGTTATGCTCGGGCTGTTCGCGCTGAATCACAACGGACTCACGGGCGGGACGTTACAAGCCATCAACCACGGCATCAGCACGGGGGCGTTATTCCTGCTCGTCGGCATGATCTATGAGCGCACCCATACTCGTTTGTTCGAAGATTACGGCGGCCTCAAGCGACGAATGCCGATGTTCGCGACGCTGTTCCTGATCATCATGCTTAGCTCGGTCGGACTTCCGAGCACGAACGGATTCATCGGCGAGTTCCTCGCGATGCTGGGCGCCTTCCAAGCTGGCGCGAACGAGAACACTGGAATCCCGATGTGGATGCCCGTGCTCGCGGGTGGCGGCGTCGTCCTCGCCGCGGTGTATTTGCTTTGGATGTTCCAACGAGTCTTTTACGGGCCGATCAAGAATCCGGTCAACGAGCGACTTCGCGACATCAAGCCGTGGGAGCAAGCGATTGCGTGGGCGTTCGTCGTCTTCGTGTTCTGGTTGGGTCTCTATCCCAAGTTCTTCACCGATAAGATGCAGACCAGCCTGAACGCCGTCCGGCACCAGACGATTCAGCCACCGGGCGCGCGACCCGCGTGGGCGGACGTGCGAACGATTGACATCAACCAACGCGGGGATGTCGTAGTGGTCGAGCGAAACGACCCGAACGACCTCGGTAACTGGACGGAGGTCGCCGTGCGCGTACCCAACGAGCATCAGCCGCAGCGAATCGCAATGGGAGGTGGCGAATGACCTCGCGTGAGCGGCTCGTGGCCGCCAGCCGCGGCGGCCCGGTGGACCGGTTGCCTTGGTTTTGCTGGGGCGCCCCGGATCCCATTTCCTTTGCGAAGAGTTTTGCGCCAGATGCCGTGATCGTGGATCAGCCCGAACAGGCAACCGCAGCCCTGAGCGAGTTCGACGACAACGGTCCCGCTGTGCTCGTTTCCGTACTGAACCCCCTCGGGCTCGCCCTCCAAGAGGGAGCCAATCCCAACGAACAGACCGAATCCGACCCCCAGGCTGCG
>RFHN01000278.1 GCA_003695835.1 Armatimonadota bacterium | reverse complement strand
GGTTGGTGTTTTGACTTTCACGGACGGGAGAGAGCGCGCGGCGAAGGCGCTCGACGAGCAATGCCGGGCGTTCCAGCAGAAGGTGTGCGACTGGCTCGCCTCGGAAGGGCATGAGGCTGTGGGCGCGGATGCGATCGCGTGGAACTATAGGACCGCCGTGGATGGCGCTGCGCAACTGGCGGAGGCGGCGTGCGACGCAGTCATTTTCAATTTCTGCGTCTGGGCCTACCCCGACTTCGTGGCCCAGGCTGCCCGGGACCTGAGTGCGGAGGACATTCCGATCTGTTTCCTTGGCAACATCAATCCTGCCTATCCAGGCTGGGTCGCGTTCTTTGCCGCCTGCGGTACGCTCCCCGAGTTCGGCGTCCCGCACGGTCGAGTGCTCGGCGATCTGTCCGAAGCATCCGTGGCCGACCAGATGCGTCGCTGGCTCGCCGAGCACGCGCCTGATCGTCGGGCCGCAGGCCAATCGGCTGCCGCGCGTCTCTTTGGTCTTCGATACGGCGAATTTGACGGCCCAAGCATGGGTATGTACACGGGCCACATTGACCCGAGCCAGTGGATGGAGCAGTTCGGGATCCACGTTTTCCACCGCTCTCAGCTCACGCTCGCGTGGCTCTGCGACAAGGTGGAGGACGACCGCGTCCTGGCGGGCGTCGAGTGGCTAAAACAACATTGCAAGAACATTCTTTGGGACGAGGAACGGTTGCGAGACGGTCTCGACGGCCACCTCGCCCGACAGTGTCGCTTCTATCTCGCCGTGAAAGATTATTGCAAGACGGAAGGGATTGACTTTCTGGGCCTGACAGGTCAGCTCGATTACACGGAATGGGAGAAGGGAATCACGATGGACGTTCCCGAAGCGCTTCTCAACGACACTGCCGACTGGGAGGAAGAAAACAAGAAGCCTATCATTTGCGCAACCGAGTGCGATAGCAACGGCGCCCTCACGATGCAGATCCTCCATCACCTCACGGGAACGCCCGTTCTTTTCGCCGACCTACGCCACTACTTTACGCGCGCGGACATCGAGGCGGCGGGAGGGAAGTGTGAATACGAAGGCGTGTATGACCTGGTGAACAGCGGTCAGCACGCGCCGTGGTTCAGCAAGCGCTCGAACGATTTCCGTGAGAACTGGGGTACGGTGACCCTTCACCCGAGCATCCCGATGTACTTTCCATGCGGTGGCGCGTCGGTCGAGTTCTTTGCTGACCCCGCGCCCCAGGTGACCTTCGCCCGAATCACACGCGCGAGCGGCCAGTTCCGGATGCACATCCTCACCGGAAGCTTCGTTCGATTTGGGGAAGAAGCGGACCGCGCCCTCGCCGCGCAGACGACGCCGGAATGGCCGCACGCGTTCGCGACGTTCGACTGCGACCTACAGACCCTCGCCGCATCCTACGCGAGCAACCACATACACGCGGTGCTGGGCGATTGGCGCGCGGAGCTCGTCGCCGCCTGTGAAACAGTTGGCATCGAACCGATTCTGTTATCGTAGGGGATGGCCCTGCGACTGAGCCGCGCTGGGTAAAATGGAGGCCCATTGCCCCCTAGTTTAAGGGCAGAACACCTGACTCTGGATCAGGCGGTCGTGGTTCGAATCCACGGGGGGCAGCCACTGGACTAATCGTTCGCGTCGGCAAGGATGTCGTGAATGTCCGCGGGCTGCGCGGCGACTGCAAACCGCCACGTTCCGAAGCCACCATGAGTGTTGACTGCCTCGACCCACTCCTGCATAGCCGCATGTTTGGCCCTTGTCTCGTCCGTTTGTTTGCCTTTGGTCTCAAGTACCAGCATGTCGCCTGTTGAGAGTCGAATCAAGAAGTCAGGCCTGTACTTCCGTACGACGCCCCGAAAGATGTACACGACTTCAAAGCCCAGATGGTCATTCTTGACCCAGGCAGCGACGCTGTCTGAAGTGTCCAGAACGTACGCATCGGACGCCTCCCACGTGCTGTCATACACGCACACATTGATGTGTGATTTTTGGGTGTACTCGCATGGTTTTCCGGTGTACCACGTTGGCATGTCTGCCGTCGAGCGAATGGGGCGTTCGGAATCGAAGACCGGAACGAGCCTCTCTGCGCTGGCCTGCTCCACAGACCTCGCTATGTGCTGGACGACCCGGGACATGCTGAGCGTAATGATGAGGCGCTTCCTTAGCTCATCGTTATGGTAAGCGAGCGGAACCACCTTAATGAGATCAGACGCAACAAACTTCTCGACCAGACGCACAAGTTGAGCAAGGAGGACCTCACGGCTTCCGCGCCATGCGCCCTTCATTTGGTCGAATACGTCCCGCGCTGTCTCGAAGATGATGCGCTGCTGGCGAAACTCGCGAGCAAGGCGCTCCAATTCGATTCGGCTAATCCTCGTTACGTCAGGCTTGCCTTCGATAACGGGTGCAAGCTCGGCAACTCGCGCAGTTTGCGCCGCATTCAGAGTCAGCGGATCGACTTTCGTCCAGTCGATTTCAAGAGTGGGATGAAGAATGCGCTCCACGCGGACTACGTTGGGCCAGATGATTTCGTACTCGGCCTTGGCGGGATCGGGAAAGACGGCTGTCTTTGGCGTTGGAGGCGGTGGAGGTCCGTCGTCGTTCCCTTCGTGGGGAAGGAAAGTGAACGGAACGCCGAAGATGTTTACGTACTCAGGGTCAAACAACCC
>RFHN01000277.1 GCA_003695835.1 Armatimonadota bacterium | reverse complement strand
CCGCAAGAACGCGGACGCCTGGGCTTATCGCCTGCGTCGGTTCCTGGACGTCGCCCGTGCGCTCTTCGCGCCGTTCGTGTTCCTGGCGGAGAGGGTAGGCGGATTCCTGGCGACCAAGTTGCAAACCGAGCCGCTCTTCACCGCCCCCGTGCTCACGGAAGAGGACCTGATGGAACTCGTGGAGAACAGCGACCCCGCCTCCGGCCTCGTCGAAGACGAACGAGAGATGATCCACTCCATCATCGAATTCGGCGACACCGTCGCCCGAGAGGTCATGACACCGCGAACCGACGTCTACGCCGTCGAGGTGAACGCAACTCTCCAAGAAGTCGCCAAACTGATCCGGGACAGCGGCCACACACGAATTCCGGTGTATCGAGACACCATAGACAACATCGTCGGAATCGTGCATGCCAAAGACGTTCTCGCTGCGCTGGCGGAAGGGAACGGCTCCACGCTGAGCGACCTCATCCGACCGGCCTACTTCATTCCGGAAAGCAAGAGCCTGCAGCAGCTGCTCTCCGAGTTCCGAAGCGGCAAGACGCAGATGGCCATCGTGCAAGACGAATTCGGCGGAACCGCCGGCGTCGTTACCATTGAGGACCTCGTGGAAGAGATCGTGGGCGAGATCGTGGACGAGTACGACGAAGAGGAAACGGACATCGTCCAACTCTCGGACGGCAAGTGGTCCGTCAACGGCAGGATGAATCTCGACGACCTCGGCAACGCGCTGGACGTACCATTCCATAGCGAGGAATATGATACAGTAGGCGGTTTCGTTTTCGGTCTGTTCGGGAGACAGCCGAAGCAGGGTGAGTCGGTAGTGCATGAGAACTTCCGGCTCACGGTGCAAGAAACCGATGGGCGCAGGGTTCGACGAATCCTGATCGAGCGGTTGCAGGACGCGCAAGGGGAGGAACTTGCAACCGGAGTATCTTGAGATCGACGGTTCGCACGGAGAGGGCGGCGGATCCATCGTGCGCGCCGCCCTCTCCGTGTCGGCCCTCACAGGCAAACCAGTTCGGATCTACAACGTCCGCGGCGGTCTAAGAAAGCCGGGCGCCAACGTCGTGGATCTCGCTCTTCTCCGCATCCTCGGATCCTGCACCGAGGCACACATCCAGTGCCGCTACGGCGACACCGACATCTTCTTTGCTCCGAAGAGGCAACTTCGGCCGTTTCGCGATCGGTTCGACCTCTCCAACCTGGCGAAGGGTTCCGCGCCCGGAAGCGTGCCGTTGATCCTGCAGACGGTCCTTGTCCCCCTGTCGCGGGCCGGAAGGATCAGTACCGTCACGCTCAAGGGCGGAACGCACGTTCCCTATTCCCCTACGTACGAGTACTTCGAGAACGTCGCCCTGAAGGCATTCGAAGAGCTTGGCGTTTATGCATGGCCTTCGCTCACTGCGGCGGGGTACAGCCCTGCGGGCGGCGGAGAAGTCTCGCTGGAGATCGAACCGTCTCAACTGAACGGCTTTGACTTCCGCGAGCCTGGAGCCCTGAAGAGCATTCACGCCTGGATTGTCACCAGCGAACTTCCCGAGCACGTGCGAAAACGAGGCGTGGAGAGGCTGGAGAGGCTCGCCCACCGAGACGGCCTCGATATCAAGATTCGAGCGCTCAAGCCGCACGCTTCCTCGCCGGGCGCAGCCGTGACGATCGGGGCTTACATGGATGCCGGCTACGGCGGAGGCCAGTCGCTGGGACATCGAGGGAAGCCGATGGAACAGGTCGTCGAAGAAGCCTACGAGGACTTTCTCGAATACCTGGACAGCGGCTGCGGCGTGGACCGGTATCTGGCCGACCACCTGGTCCTCCCGGCTTGCTTATGCCATGAGCCGGCGGTGTTCACAACCGCAAGGATTACGTCCACGCTGCTGACGGTCGCCTGGGTCGTCAAACAGTTCATGCCGGTTCGACTCACGGTACACGGCAAGGAAAACGAATCGGGCGAGATTCGCGTAGAAGTTTGAAGAAGAACCGAACCATGACCGCCGAGCGTCCAATCCCTGAAGTGTTTCGCCGATTCGCACTCCCCGTTCTGGCCGTTTTACTGACCGCGCCCGCGCTTGCGTGCGTTTTGGAGGCGCCGCAGGACCCGGCGCCCACGCCCCAAGAGGCGAAGCACCAGGAAGAGCTGAAGCGCGACGTCGAACTCGGCAAGAAGTATGCGGAACAGGTCGAAAAAGAGCTGACTTTGTCAAAGGACGAGGCTCTGATCGAGCGAGTGCAGCGCATCGGCAACGAGTTGGCCCAAATCTCACGAGAACACTACATCCCCGCCACCTGGGGAGACAAACGCCATAACGTCTTTGACTACACATTCAAGGTCGTGGAAGACGAAGACGTCAACGCGTTCTCCATCCCGGGCGGGTTCATCTATGTCAACACGGGCCTACTCAAGTTCGTCCAGTCGGATGACGAGCTTGCCGCCGTTCTGGCACACGAGATCGCACACGCGGCCAACCGACATCTCATCACGTTGAGCAAGCAACAGGAACAGACGCAGCTCTTCACGTTGCCCGTCGTGATCGCCGCGCTGCTTGCCGGAAGCACGCGCGACGCCAACATCGCGCTCATCGGACAGGACCTTCTTCTCACCGCGCTCACGTCCGGGTGGAGCCAAGAGGCGGAAACCGACGCAGACCGGACGGGCTTTTACTACATGACCTATTCGAAGTATAATCCCGTCGCGCTGCTCACTTTCATGGAGCGGTTGGCATTCAAAGAGCGGAATGCGCCGCGCTTCGACCTCGGCATCCTTCGCACGCACCCGCCGTCCCGAATTCGTGCAGAGAAGCTGAAGGCGCTGCTCAAGCAAAACAACATCCCGATTCAGAGAAGCAAGGTCACGACCGACTTTCGCGTCCAGGCAATACCGGAACAAGAGGGTGTCCGCCTTCAGTTCGGAGAAGAGTATCTCTTTACCCTCCGCGGGCCTAACGCAACCGAGCGGGCGAACGAAGCGCTCCCGATTCTCAACGATTTCTTCGATTCGGTCCCACAGGTGTTCGAAGTCGCGGCGCTCTCGAATCGTCTTCTGGGCCGAGGGAAGACGCTGATCCTATTCGAACCGCAAGATGACGCGGACGGAGCCAACGCTGCGGCTCTAAAAGCCGAATCCAACATGAAGAGGGCGCTGTACCGTCTCGCCTTCCGCATCAACTGGTAGCGCAGCCAACGCCCGAGTCGCCGCCTCGACAACTCGATCGGCCATACCAGGACCGTAGAATGAAAGCGTCGCTTCGTAGACGCCGGCGGCATACTG
>RFHN01000276.1 GCA_003695835.1 Armatimonadota bacterium | reverse complement strand
GGGCTCTGCTGGTTCGTCCCGCCCTTTCTTGGGCATGGTCGCCTCGGCTTCGGAGCCGGTTCGCCTTTCGGACGGCACCTCGGCGGCATCCTATTTCGACAACGTGCGGCGCTTGGCATTGCGCCACTACGTGGACCCCGTCACCGAAATGGCTCCGCTTTCGGACGGAGCGGTCCGCGGGCTGGTGGAGTCTCTGAATGCCACCGGCGCAGAGTTCTACTCCAAACCGGAGTTCCAGGCGATCCGTGATTACTACGACGGCGAAGCACACGGCATCGGCGCTTACTTGCAGCTCGTTCGGATCAAGCGTGGCGAGGACTACATGTACCCTTTGATGGTTCTCGCCGTCGCGCCTGGCAGTCCCGCGGAGGAGGCAGGCATTAAGCCGGGCGACTGGATTGAATCGCTCCAAGGGCACTGGGTGGCGAATCGAAGCCTCCGACCAGAGTGGGAAGACCTGCACAAGCAGCGGGACGAAGGGAAGATTACGAGGGAGGAGTTTCAAAAGAGGCTCTCTGCGTTACAAGAAAGAGCCGAAAAGCTGATACTATGGGATAAGGCCTTTCACGAACTCACGGCGGTGGACCGCGGAACCGTCGAGCTGTCGGTCCTGCGCGATGGCAAGGAGATACCCCTGAAGGTCAACCGACGCGTTACCCGTTTTGACACCGTAACCCTCAACGGCAGGACGCTTCGCATTGCTGCGTTCGGGGCGGACAGCGCGGAACGCATTGCAGAGGCTCTACGGACCGGCAAAGTCGAAGCGATAGACGTGCGCAACAATCCCGGAGGGGACCTGGAGCAGGTTCGCCGAACGCTTGGTCTCTTGGGCGCGACAGGCGCGCTGGGTTATGTCAAACCGAAGCCCGATGCTGCCCTTTCCCCGATCGAGAGCGTGCCCACTGAGGCCATCCGGAAGGCCGCCGGTTTGAAAGTTCTCGCCGACGAAGGAACGACCAAGGAGGCGGAGCTGTTCGTGAACGCCCTAACGGCTATGGGCGCCGAAGAGAGCGGGCAGGCGGCTGGCCTGGGCATTCGAATCGAGTTCTATCCTCTCGAGACCGGTTCCGGCTTCAGCTTGCCCACCGGCATCTACTACTCGAAGGAGAAGAAGCCGCTTCTCAGGGAGCCGTTCTTGCTTTCCGTGAAGGGCAGTGAGGAGGTCGGAGCGGAATGAAAGGATTTCTGGGCGCCCTCGCTCTTTTCGTGTTGGGTCTCACGCTCGGCTTTGGCGCAAGGGACCTTGCGGTCGGGCATGCGCCGAACTTCACTGCGCTTAGGGAGGCGCTGGGGCAAAAGGGGCGCGAGTCCCCCGATCGCCCCACGGCGGTCTTCAACGACGCCTTGGCCACGGTGCGGGAAGCCTACTACGGCGACCCAAAGACGGAAGACCTGACCTACGCGGCCATTCAGGGGATGCTCGACTCGCTCGGCGATCCGCACACCGCGTTCCTGCCGCCCGAGTTCGCCAGTCGGTTCGACGAGCGGACGCAGGGCAGGTTCCTCGGAACGGGAGGCATCGGGGCGGAGCTCGGCGTGCATGAGCTGGGCGCGCTCGTAGGGCGCGTGTTCCGGGGCGGCCCCGCCGAAAGGGCTGGGATTAAGCCTGGGGACATTATCACGAAGGTGAACGGCGAATCCATCGTGGACGTGGAGGCTGCGGTGGGCAAGATTCGCGGCGAAGAAGGGACGCAAGTTACTCTCGAGGTGTTGCGACCTTCGACCGGACAGACGAAGACCTATCGCCTCACCCGCGAAAAGGTCGTCATCCAGGACGTCTACGGTGAGATGCTCGAGGACCACATCGGCTATCTGCTGATTCGTTCCTTTAGCGATACGATCGTATCACAATTCGATCGAGAGCTTGCCGACCTCGAGCGGAAAGGACTGAAGGGTTTGATCATAGACGTGCGGGACAACCCGGGCGGCCTTCTCGAACGCGCCGGAGAGATGCTTGCTCGGTTCCTCGACGGAAAACTGATTGTGACCCTCGAAGAGCGGGGAGGCAGCAGGCTGCCGTACTTCGGACCACGAGGGTACGCAGATAGCCGCAACTACCCGATCGTCGTCCTCATCAACGGGAATAGCGCCAGCGCGGCGGAGATCTTCGCTGGTGTCTTACGGGATTACCAAAGAGCGACGCTCGTCGGCGAGCCGACGTACGGCAAGGGATCCGTGCAGTCCATCTACGACCTCCCGGACGGCGCCCAGCTGAAGGTTACGATCGGTCGCTATTACCTCCCCTCCGGCGACTCGGTTCAACGTATTGAAAACGAGTGGGGCGAAGTGACCGGCGGGCAGCTCAAACCGGAAATCGAGATCAAGAATCCGCCCGGAGTCGAGCAAGGGAAGCTGGACAGCGACGTACAACTCCAAAAGGCCCTCGAAGTGCTGAAACGCAAGCTCGACGGCGCCTCCGTTGCTCAGGCGCAATCGTAGCCAGCCTCGGATTGCCCACGATATGCAGTAGAATTGCGGGCGATGATCGCGCTTGCAATTGCCCTCGCCGTCCAAGCCCACACGGTTACGCTGTATCGAGGCGCTGACCTTCCGGAAGACAGCCGCTACTGGTCTTGCGAGGACACGACTCTCTCGAAGAGCGCTCCCGATGCGTCGTTCGGACAAGGCACGCTTCTGACTCTAAGCCCCGACCACAAGGTTTTGATTCGATTCGGAGATCTGGAGCGCGCAATCGGCCCGCGCAAGAGGATTGTCTCGGCGAAGTTGGTCCTCACAGTCGTGCAAGTCGAGCAAGCGGGCACCGTTACGCTCAAGCGGTTCCGCGGGCCCTGGTTCGAAGGCGGAGGCATCAGCGGCGAGGCGCCTGCCGACGCGATGAACTCGACCTGGTCCCATCAGCTTTTTCACGGACAAAAGAAGATACGGTGGCGAAATGGGGGAACAGAGTTCACAGCCCCCTCGTCCAGCGCTCAGGTTCCGGTGTCGCAAAGCGCCCGGACGATCGAGTTCACCGGCCTCGAGAACGACGTACAGCAGATGTACGACCGGTGGTACGAGAACTACGGCTGGGTCATCGAGACGAACGGCAAGCTATCCGTCGAGTCTTCGCAAGCCACGTCCGGCCGCCCGCGTCTCATCATCGAAACCGAGCCGATCGGGCCTGCGGCTGGGCCGGACCTCAGCGTCACACAGATCTCGCGAACCCCTGAGTACCCACGCTTCGACCCCTCCGGCGATGCCTACGTGCGAATCAGCGCGGAAGGGCAAGAAGCTGGAGTGATGCAGAAGCCCGGCAACGCGGGAGCCAAACAGTGGCCCTCCAAGGGTGAGCTGGTTACCTACACGGCCACGATCAAGAATGTGGGCGATGCGCCCTCGTCCGGCTTCCGCTACACTTGGTCGAAGGACTGGTCGGAGGCCGCCAAAGGGGAAGTGTCGCGGACCCTCCAGCCGGGCGAATCCGTCCAGGTGGAGTTTCGCGCCCCGTTCGATATCGTTCCCAACGATCACCGCCTCAATCCGATTCGGTTCACGCTGACTCCGAGCGGGCCGGACGCGGTGGAAGGAAACAACGCTCTCGAGATCCAGGCTGGAGCGCTGAACCTGGCGATTTGGGTGGATGAAACGTTCTACAAGATGTTCGCAAAAGAACCGAATGGGATGGGCAGCCGTGCGTTCGAAGACTGGATCCAATGGCAGTTTCGCATCTGGAACGAGGTGCTCTTCCGCCACAGTCGGTTCAGCTTCGCGCCGGACGGGATCCGCGAGAGCACGCGGATCCAGCGAATCACGATCGTGCCCGACGGAACGCTTCAGGGCGGCGTGCACGTGCCGAACAATCAACAAGACATGAGGTATGACGGCGACTGGGGCTTCGATTCCTCTTTTGGAGAAGCGGAGAAATACATTGACTCCGTCCGAATCCGCATGGACCGCGCACTACTCCACGAAATGAGCCACCAGATCGGGTTGATTGACATGTATCAGATGAACGTGGACCCCTCCATGCCAGACGGGAGCGGTGGCAAGGTACGCCTGAAGGTCGGGGACCACGTGCTGACTCGCGGAGCGATCGATCCTCCCAACCCGCTCATGGGCGGTGGAGATACTCGCAACGACTTGGGTCTCCCGCGCAGTCTTCCCACGTACATCGAAGACGTCCCCGATCCCGCCTACGCCCACGCTCTATATCAGAGAACTGACCTTTACTCTGCGACATCCGCCTTCGCTCTGAACGCCAATGTCGGCTACCGCCGTGGCTTCTTCGGCGAGTACCTCTACTCGATGCCGAATGTCGTCATCGTGCGGTGCCTCGATCGGAACGGCATCCCGATCCAAACCGGCAAGCTTCGCTTCTACCAAATGAAACAAGGCGTGATTCCCGACGCGCCGCCCGTCTTCGAAGTGGACATCGCGAATGGAACTGCGTTCCTGCCGAACCGCCCCACCGGCCTCGACCAGCCGTTCACGACCGCGACCGGCCACACACTCAAGCCGAACCCGTTCGGCCCCATTGACGTAGTCGGGACGAACGGCGTGTTTCTCGTTGAAATCGAGTACGAGGGCCAGCGGGAGTGGTCGTGGCTGAAGGCGTGGCAGCTCGTGGACGCGTATGCACGGGGCAACCGTCAGGTGGCGTTCGTGGAGCTGCGCTTCAATGTGACCCACCGTCCGATCAAGCCCGAGGACTGGGCAAGGAACAAGGTCGTGTTGGACTCCGCGAACAGCTCTCTCGAATCGCTCAACGCCCTGGTGGATGGCGACCCCGACACTTCCTACCAAGCCGACGCCGAATGGATCGAGATTGACATCGGGCGCGACCGACCCATCGGCGAAATCGTCCTCCTCACGAACGGCGACCACGACGCGGTGTGGAATCAGTTCGAGATTCTGGTATACAGCACCGGTCAGCGGCTGGAGCAGGCGAGAACGTTTGCGGTCGAGATCGACTGGCAAAGGACCGTTCGATTCCAGCGAGACGTAGACCCGGCCAATCCGTCAGTGTGGCGGGTGGCTTATCGAGCATTGCCCCAGACGGTCCGCTTCATCCGGCTCGTCCGAAAGAAGGGCACGAGTATCCGGCTCTCCGGGATCGAGATTCGGGAGACGGAGCCACCTCGATAGGATCGCGATGCCGTGAAGACCAGAACGCTGCTCCTTGCCATCTTCGGCCTTGCCGCGTTCTGGGGGTTCTGGTCTTACGGCCTTTTCGACCTCGACGAGGGCATCTACGCCGCCGCACTGACCGAGATGCGGCTTCGGGGGGACTGGTTCGTTCCAACGTATGGCGGCGCGCCGTTCTTCGAGAAGCCGATCCTTCAGTACTGGGCTGCGAATCTGTTTCTGTGGATGGGCGTCAAGGGCGAGGCGGCGCTCCGTCTCGGCTCGGTCCTGGCGGCTATCGGCACGGTCGTCCTTCTCTTCCGTTTCGCTCAGCGCCGTTGGGGTGACCGCGCCGCGTGGACCTCGGCAGCCGTCCTGCTCACCTCGCCCCTATTTCTCGGCGTTGGACGCATGTTCATGCCGGACGCTTTGCTGTGTTTCTTTCTGACGGCAAGTTTGTTGAGCCTGTGGCGTTCCGTGGAGGAGCGCAGCGTCACTTGGAGGGTGGTCAGCCTCGCTCTTCTGGGGGTTGCCACGCTCGCGAAGGGTCCCATGGCCCCGGGAGTGTTCTTGATCATTGTTTCTCTTTTCTTGTGGAGGGAGAGGGACGTCCGGAGCGCTCTTCGGGGGGGATGGATCGCAGGCGCACTCGCCTTTGTTCTCGTTGTGGGTGCGTGGTACGGGCCGGTGCTCTTGCGGGAGGGCACGGATTTCTTTCGAGAATTCGTCATCCGACAAAACATCGGTCGCCTTCTCGGCCAGGACGCCGCTCATCGGGCAGGCTTTTGGTTCTATATCCCAATTTTGATTGTGGCGATGGCGCCGTTTTCCTGGCTATTGCCCTGGGTCTATCGTTCCAGGCCGGACGATCCTCTGACGCGATTTCTTTGGATTTGGGCAACGGTGATCTTCGTGCTGTTCAGTGTCGCCGGTTCGAAGCTTCCTCATTACATTCTCCCGGTCCTGCCGCCCCTCGCACTGCTTGTTGGGCGTTGGCAGAGCGAGTCGCAAGCAAGAGTTCCGCACCTGGCTGCAGCGTGGTTCCTGCTCGTTGGGCTTGGATTGGTGCTCGGGGCAGGGTCGGCCGACCGATTCGAGCGCGTCTTGCTCGAACTTGGATTTGCGGCTCTCGTCGGAGCGGTTCTCGCCATTCTCGCGTGGACGCAGACGGCGGACTTCAGCACTCAAAGCTGGCTCGGAGCCGTCCCGTTCTTGCTCTTCGCGCTGCTCGGGGGCGTCCCATCGTATTGGGAAACGACGCACGGCCCAGTAAAGAGAATGGCAGCCCTGGCAAAGTCAGCTGGAGAGCCGATCTCGTTCTATCGAATGAGTGGTATGGGGAAGCCGGGCGTGGTGTCCCACCCCAGCTTTCAATGGTACGTGGGTCGAGAAGTAGCCAGCTATGACTGGCCGGACGAAGCGCTGTCGCATGACGGACTCGTTCTGTCGCGTCTTCAGCGGTTCTCCCTTGCCGCCGCAGGTGCGGGCCAACGGGTTACCCTGCTCAGCAGCGAAGGCGACTTGCAGCTTTATCGGGTTGTGGCATCGCCGCTGCAGTAGACGAACGTATACCTTTTCGCTCGATAACATGTAGAAATTCACTACGACTTTTCCACAAACGCTATTTTGATTCCCATGTTCGTCCCAATTCTGGGTTAGATTGTGGTTGTCCAGCAGTGAGGAGTGGCGGTGATTCCCAAGGAGGGGCGTCCCGCCGCGGAGAGGGCCATGCTCTCGCTTCACATTCGGAAGACCGGTCGGGAAGGGAAGCCGGACCGGTCTTCCAAACACCCCGGGCAGAAACAATGACCGACCGCCAAGTAGGAAGCCAGGGCTTCGCCTTCCAGCCGCTCGTCGGCATGGAGGAGGCGGTCGTTGACGACAAGGGGCGTGTTCGCCTCAGCACGAAAAAGCTGGATCGCCTCGGTCAACCGTTCGTCTTGCATGCCGACCCGCTCGGCTGTCTCGTTCTGTATCCTCGAAACACCTGGCATGAACGATTGCTTCGAGTGATGGAGCGTCCGGCCGGGGACTGGGAACGTGACTTCGAGCTGCACGACCTTTGCGCCATGGCGGAAGACGATGTCAAGTGCGACGGACAAGGTCGCTTCGTCATTCCACAGCGTTTTCGAGACAGGATCGGTCCCAAGTCGGAGGTCGTGATTCTCGGCTGTGGGGACCATGTCCAGATTTGGACGAAATCGGAGTACGAAACCCTGGCAGCCAAGCGCGCAGAGGCGCTGAGGAAGCGCCAGGCATTCGTCAGAGAAGAGGAGCGCGCGGAGTCGTGAATGTCCGAATTCCACGTCCCGGTCATGCTGTCGCAGGTGCTGGACCTGCTCGACCCGCAGCCTGGCGAGTTCGTAGTGGACGGAACGGTCGGACATGGGGGGCATGCCTGGGAACTGGCGCTTCGAATCGGCAAGGAGGGGACGCTCGTGGCTTTCGACTGGGATGAGGCGATGCTCGAGACGGCGCGAGCCCGACTGGCGCATGCGCCCTGCAAGACGTTGTTCGTGCACGCGGACTATCGCGAGATCCCGTCCTGGGTTGCGAAGAATCATCCGGCGGGGCCAGATTGCGTGCTTCTCGACCTCGGAGTGAACTGGGAGCACTTCGCTGACCCCACTCGAGGCTTCACCTTTCAAGAGGATGCGCCGCTCGACATGCGCATGGACCGATCCCGAGGCGAGCCGGCCGCCGCTTGGCTGAACCGCGCGTCCTTCGACGAGATCCGACGCGTCCTTTCCGAGTACGGAGGGGAGCGGCACGCCGCCGCGATCGCTAAGAAAATCATGGAGCGCCGTCGCCGCGGAGCCATGAAGACGACCCAAGACCTGGTCCAGGCCGTTCTCGACGCCATTCCCCCTCGCCTTCGCGAACGGAGAATTCACCCGGCCACACGCACGTTCCAAGCCGTGCGGATCGCCGTAAACCGCGAACTCGAAGGCTTGGAGGATGCCATCCGCGCGATCGCGCTAACCCTGAGAGAAGGCGGCCGGATGGCAGTCCTCAGCTATCACTCCGGCGAAGATCGCGCCACAAAGCTGGCGTTCCGTAGTTTAGGCGACGAATTCGAGACTTTGACCAAGAAACCCCTTCGGCCTTCCGGAGCGGAAGTGGCAACGAATCCGAGCGCACGAAGCGCAAGGCTGCGCGCAGTGCGCTGTAGCAGGAGGCTAACGGAAATCTCATGAGCGCTCTTTCACATCCAGAAGTAAGGACGGCAACCGCCGTTCGTTCCCGGCGCGTTGCCGTCACCGTCGGCAACACGTTGACCCTGTTTCTCGTTTCCTTTGGGGTCTTCCTGTTGTTGCTGCATGTCTTCGTCGGCTTGTTGGGGCACGGCGCGCTCGAACAATCGCGACGGCGACAGCAGGACTATCGTGCGACAGCTCAGGCGGTTGAAGAGTGTGCGCGGGCGGTTCAACGCAAAACGGACCGAATCATGAATCCGCTCTCCGTGGACGCATGGGCGCGTTTGCACTCTTATCGCTCAGCCTATCTCGTAAATCGGGAACAGGAACAGGTTGAGTAGGAAACGAGGTTCAGCGGTTCCTCTGCTGCCCCTCGTCCTCGTGGGCGCGGGGTTTCTCCTCGCTGGGGCCCAACATGTCCGCCTCGCAACCGTGCTGCGTGCGGACCGACTGCGCATTGCCGAAGCCAACGACCAGCTCACGCACCGAGACACGATTCCGGCTCAGCGGGGCACGATCTTGGATCATAACGGCAGCGTTCTTGCGCGAAGCGAAGAAGCCTATCACGTCACGATCACACCGAAGCTGCTCACGGATAGCCGAGCCTTCTGGGTTCGGGCGTCGGAGGTGCTGGGCATTCCTGCCGATCAAGGGATCGCGCTGGCTCGAAGCGGGCGGGGTGGACTCGACTTCCCGGAGAAGATTGACCGTGAGCGACGCAAGCGACTGCTCGAACTCTGCCGCACGTTTCGAGTGGACGGCATCGGCTTCGTCCCTACGGGCGAACGAACGTACCCCGCTGGCCCCAGCGCTGCG
>RFHN01000275.1 GCA_003695835.1 Armatimonadota bacterium | reverse complement strand
TGTATGTAGTGCATTACAAGAGCCGCAGCGGGGGCCGTGCGACGACCGAGCCCAGGCGGATTGCGGCGAGTTGCTTCTTGGCGGCTTGGATTCGCAACAAGGGGGACAAGAACGTGATCGTCCTGGGAGACTTCAACGACACGCCGGACGATGCGTGCCTGAACGTTCTGGAAACGGGGAATCTGCTGGCGCCCGGGCGGATCGAGAATGAACCAGATCCGTTTTTGGTCAACCTCTGCGAACCTCTCGCCACGGAAGATTACGTTACTGTCGAAGTGCAGAAGCTCTATCGCGGCAAGCCGATCCAGCCAATCGCAAAGGGAGCGCGGGAGGATAACAACCGTCTACGCGGACAGGACTACGATTATCCCAGTGACGTTTTGGTGGAACAGGCGCTCTTCGATCAGATCCTCGTTTCGCATGCGTTAGCGAGGCGTGTCGAACGGAGTCGTGCCGACGTGTACGCCGGAGAGGACGCGCTGCGCGGGATGACCAGCGGGAGGCACGGAGAGGGCTCGCTCGCTTCGGATCACCTCCCCGTCTTCGTGGACATCCGCTATTGAGGCGGAATGAGCGGTCTGACGGTGTCGAGGATCCGCCAGGCGATCTCGTACTTCGAAGCCTTAGGAAAAGCGACCGACTGCCCGGTTTTGAGTAGCAAGACGCCTTCGTTTTGGTCGGATTCGAAACCGATGTCCGGGCGGCTCACGTCGTTCAGAAAGATGGCGATCAACCGTTTCTCTTCGAGTTTCCGCCGTGCGGATTCGAGATCGTTTCCGGGTTCGGCGGCGAAGCCGACCGCTGCGAGCTTGGGGTAGCGTTCTGTTACAGTGGCGACGATATCCGGCGTCGGCTCGAGTGTGAGCGTGACCGGCCCTTCTCTCCGAATCTTGCCTGCGGCCTTCGCTTGAGGGCGGAAGTCCGCGACTGCCGCAGCGGCGATGAGGAGGTCTGCCTCGCCACAGAGAGCGGCCGTCGCGTCGAGCATCTCTTGCGCGGTCGTCACGCGTGTCGTCTCGACGCGAGGGTGCGGAACGCCGTGAGTAGGCCCCGTCACCAGCGACACTCGCGCGGACATTCGCACTGCGGCGGAGGCGAGCGCAAGGCCCATTTTCCCGCTCGATCGGTTCCCAAGGAAACGAACGTCGTCAATCGGTTCGTACGTTGGCCCAGACGTGATCACGACGTGGAGTCCCTCGTACAGCGCGCTCGTCTTCGCCACGCTCTCAGTGATCGAAACAATTCTCTCGACGGAGGCGAGCTTGCCCTGTCCGTTTTCTCCGCAAGCGACGTCGCCTTCCTCCGGCTCGATGATGACCGCGCCGCGCGCTCGCAACGCCTTGAGGTTTCGCTGCACGGTCTCGTCGGCGTACATATGAGGGTTCATCGCTGGGCAGATCACAAGCGTTGCGTCGGATGCGAGCGCGATCGTTGTGAGCATGTCATCACCCTCTCCGTTCGCGAACTTGGCGATCGCGTTGGCTGTGGCAGGACAAACGAGCAGAGCGGCGGCGTCTCTGGCCCAATCAATGTGCGCCATCCTGCCGCGGACCGGTTCGTCGAACGCGTGCGTCAGGCAGGGTTGGCCCGTGAGTCCTTCGAACAGAGCCGGCGTCACGAACTCTTGGGCTGCGCGCGTAAGGCAGGTGCGAACTTCGAAACCCGCCCTCATCAGCGCACGTGCAACATCGGCGCTGCGGTACGCCGCGATGCTGCCCGTTACGCCCAGGATCACGGTGCGCTTCACGAGACTGCCGCCTCCAACTGATCGACCGCGCGGTCTATGTCGTCATTCACGATGCGAACTTCGTACCAGTCCGACTCGGCGATCTCCATCTCGGCCCGCTTCAAGCGCTCTTGCACCCTCACGGGGTCCTCGTTCGGGTTCCGCCCCAAGAGGCGATTGCGAAGCTCATCCAGCGACGGCGGAAGAATGAAGACGGTGAGCGCGTCCGGGTACTGGCGCTTGATGTTCTTTGCGCCCTTTACGTCAATGTTGAGGACTGCAATCTTGCCCTCGCTCAGTAGCCGCTCCACATCCGCCTTCGGCGTGCCGTAGAGGGTTTCGGTGTAGACCGGCTCGCTTTCGAGCAGTTCGCCGCTCTCTCGCTTCTTGATGAATTCCTGTCGCGAGAGAAAATAATAATCTTTACCGTTGACTTCCCCTTCCCGCGGTGCCCGGGTCGTGCACGTGATGACTCTCTCTACCCGCGGGTTGCGATCTCTCCATCGGCGGATCAGAGTGTCCTTGCCCACCGCGCTCGGGCCGGATAGGATCACCAGTCTTCCTCTCATGCGTTCACCAACCGCATGATGGTATCTGCAACTCGGAGCGGGTCGTGGCGAACCACGTCGGTTTCCGAGATGAGGTTCGCCGTAATGGCGCGCAAGCCCATCGCTCGGATCCGTTCGACGTCCGGCTCCACGAAGTCCTGCCCCGACTTTGCGTATCGCTCGAGCAGTTGCTCGCTCGGTCGTGTCTTGTTGACGAGGACGCAGTCGAAGACGCGCCGTCCCACATTCGCCTCGATCGCGTGGACGTGGTCGCTGGCTGTGAACTTGTCCGATTCGCCGGGCTGCGTCATGACGTTGCAGACGTAGATCTTGATGGCTGATGATTCCGCCAACGCTTTCGCAATTTCCCGAACGGCTAGATTGGGCAGAATGCTCGTGTAGAGACTGCCGGGACCGAGGATGATAGCAT
>RFHN01000274.1 GCA_003695835.1 Armatimonadota bacterium | reverse complement strand
GGTGTATGTCCGCACCGATCGCCCCCAGTTTCCACCCTTTTGCGTTTGCTGCGGGGAAGCGACCGATGACCAATATACGCCAGTCTTCCAGGAAAAAACGAGGGCTCCCAATACCGAGCCGTTTCGGTTTCCGCTTTGTTCGTTCTGTCGCGAGCACATTCTGGCGACGCATCGGGCAGATTCGGGGAAGCTGGTCGCCGTCAATGTCGCGGTGTGGGGAGTGGCGGCGGCCATGTTCGCGACTGCGCCGGTCGCCGTATTCCTGATACCCGCTGGCGTGGGCGGGCTTCTTTACTGGAGGTCGGTCCGGTTTCGTAACGAGGCGGTTCAGAAGCGTGAAACCTGCTGTGCCGACGGGGTCGCGTGCCGGCGCGCCTGGTACCGCCGAGATGTCTTTTTGTATTCGTTTTCCTCGGAAACTTATGCAGAACTGTTCCGAGACGCGAACCGAAAGAAGGTCGTTAGCGACCCTTAGTCGCAGCCTCGTAACACTACCTGGTAGTGTCGGCAGCGGCAGCGGAAGCATTCCCATAGTGAGGATCTTGCCCGCTACACCCTCGGATTCGTATCTCCGCCTGTTCCAGGACGCGGACGGATACTTGAGAGAGGCGGTCCAGGCTGCCGAAGAGGGGGATCATGTCGGGACCGTTCAGCTGACAACCCTCGCGCGGCTGAATGTGCGCTTGGGCGGTCTCTTGCTTCGTGTCGAGCAGGAAAACGATGCGGCGACGTTGAACATCCTCGCGTAGCGCTCAGTAACCCAGCTCTTTGTTTACTTCGTTTGGCATCGGCCTTCCTTCAGCGACTTCTCTCAAGAGTTCGAGCAGCTGCTCGGCGCGGAGCTCGTCGTTTTCGTACACGTCGGAGGCGCGGTGCGGGCTCATGACCACGTTGTCCAAGTCTTCGAAGGGGAAACGGCTGGGTCTGTCGCAGCCGCCGCTCGGGTACTGATACCAAACATCCAAGCCCGCGCCGAAGATGCGACCTGAAGCCAAAGCGTCATAGAGCGCTCGCTCGTCCACCGTGGAACCGCGACCGACGTTGACGAGAATGCACGTCGGCTTTAAGAGTGAGATTTCGGCGGGCCCGATCAGACCGTCGGTCTCCGGCGTTGCGGGGAGAGCGAGAAAGAGGACGTCGGCGGTCGGCAGCAAGCTGGAGAGTTCTGATACGGGATGTGTGCCATTCGTTCCGGTACGAGAGACGAGAGCGGCCTTCATTCCGATCCCTTCGCACCGGCGTGCGATCCTCCGTCCGATCGCGCCTGCGCCCACAATGAGCGCAGTTTTTCCGAGAAGCAGTAGGGAAGAGTCCGCTTCGCGCGCGGTCCACCCGTCTTGGCGAAACTGACGGTCGGTCGGGACGATTCGCTTTGCAACGGCAAAGAGCAGCGCGAGAGCCATCTCTGCGCATGCCTCAGCGTTGTGGTGCAGGTTGTGAAGCGAAACCTCGGGTAGATCCCGCGCGAGCTGTAGGGTTTCGGGCGGAATGCCTGTGAACGGGACGATGAGGGCGCGGAGATGGGGCAGGTCGAGAACTTGGTCGCGATCGGGCCGGCCACAGACGAGGATCTCGGTGTCCTTTGGATACCTCTCGCCTTCTGAAAAGGCCAACCGCTCGGGAAGACCTGCCTGGAGCGCGCGCCGAAAGCCTTCGCTCGCCTCATATCCGAGGTGAACCCGGATCAACCTTTCTTCCACCACAGCGCCTGGGTGTTTGCAAACTGCTTCGCCTCTTGTTCGAGCGCGCGCATCTGCTCCGCACTCATCGGGCGGAACTGCTGGGCGAGGCGGACGTTCTCAAGAACCTCGGCATACCGGCGAAAGCCGACGATGAGACAATCCACCGGGCAGGACCACGCGTAGCGGAGCCACGGCTCCGCATCGGCAACCTTGCCTTTCGCTCGCTCCACCCCCTTGAGCGCCTTCATCCCGATCACGGCAACGCGCTTCTTGCGCGCTTCTGGGATCACGCCAGAGACGAAGTCGTTGAGCCAATGATCCGCTGCGCTGACCGGCACAAGAATGCTCTCGAAGGGGTAGGACTCGATCGCTTTGAGGATGACCTCGGGGCGCGTATGTCCCGTGATGCCGATGTGGCGCACCAAGCCCTCGCGTTTTGCACGCTCCAGTCCTTTCACTGCGCCTCGTAGCGCCTCGTCCAAGGTGTCAAAGTCGTTGACGGCGTGGACTTGTATCAGATCTATTGTTTTTGTCTGGAGTCGGGCGAGGCTCTCGCGCACTTCGCGATAAGCGCCGTCCGCAGAGCGTTCCAGCGTCTTGGTTGCCAGGAAGAAGTCGTCCCTACGCTGGGCGCACACTTGGCCCAGCACCGTTTCGCTCCGCGCAGCTCGATACGATGGCGCCGTATCCAGATAATTGACGCCTGCGTCCAAGGCGAGGTTGAGAGCCTTGAGGGATTCGTCGTCATCCGGGATCTCGGCCGTTCCGATGCCGAGTATGGTGGCGTCGTGCGGGATCTTGCCGAGCGGCCGCTTCGGGATGCGCGTGGTTTGCTTCGCGCCTCCGGTGGTGAGAGCCACGCCGCCGAGCGTGAGCGCGCGGAGCAGTTCGCGCCGAGAGAATTCCATGGGGCGATTATGGCTTAGTCATCTTCGTAATAGATGCGGATCTCGGTCCCGACGTCGGTCCAATCAAACAACCACTTCGCCGGATTCCACCCCTTAAGGGGCACACGGATGCAACCGTGAGAGGCAGGATATCGAGGAACGCTGTGATAACCGTGAAGGAAGATGTTTCCTGAGACCTGGATGCTATACGGCATCGGCGAGTTTTCATACAGCGTGGAATAGTGCATGCGGTGTTTCGCCGGCCCCGCGGTGAAAGTGCCCGTGGGAGTTCGGTACCCGCGTCTGCCGCTGCTGATCGGTGTACGAATCAGCTCCAGGTCGCCTTGGTATGCGATCAGTTCTTGCCGGGTCAGATTGATTTCGACCCGCTTCTCTCCGGCGACCACGACACAACGGATGGCGCCCCAGCTGAGCAACAACCGACTGTCCTCATCCCGTCGTGCCTGCAAGCCAGGAACGTCGAGGAGTTCAGGGGCGACGAAAGTGCGCCCATCCGGCAGGCGGAGCATCCACTCCGGCTTGACTTCGATGCCCTCCAGGATTACTTTCTTTTCGATTGGCTCGTACTGCAGTGTCCAGTGCATCGCCTTCGAGAGGTCTCGCACCGACGCGTAAATTGTATCCGAGCCAGCCATCGTGATCCCATCTAACGTAGGCGTTTCCGAAAGGGCAGAGGCTGCAAGGACGGCGACCAGGCCGACGCTCAGGGATGGCATAAGCGCCGATTCTACCTGACTTCAGCACAAACTGTTTTTATATTCACGAATTCTCTGATTCCGAACGCCGAGAGCTCGCGCCCGTAGCCACTTTCTTTGATTCCACCGAACGGCAGGCGCGGGTCAGAGCGAACGAACGCATTCACGAAACACGAGCCGGCCTCCAGGCGATCGGCAGCCACGGCCCAACCGCGGTCCAGGTCCTGCGTGAAGATGGCCGCGCCTAATCCGAAGCGGCTGGCGTTCGCAAGCGCGATCGCGTCCTCCAAGTCCTTGGCACGAACGATCGCGGCTACGGGACCGAACGTCTCTTCGTCAAAGGCTGCCATCCCTGGCGTGACGTCGGCGAGGACGGTTGGCGGGTAGTAGGCGCCTGGGTCGTCCGGAATCTCGCCGCCCGTCGTGAGCCTGGCGCCTTGGGACAATGATTTCTGCACCTGCTCATGGAGTTCGTCTCGGAGATCGTGCCGCGCAAGGGGGCCGAGGGCGATGTCCGGCTCTTGAGGCGCCCCCCAGCGTTTTGCCTTCATAGTCTCCGTCATCGCCTCGACGAAGGCGTCATAGAGCGGCTCCTCGACGATGAATCGCTTCGCCGCGATGCAACTCTGGCCGCTGTTGATGAGTCGCGCTGTAGCACACGTTTCCACCGTTTTCTCAAAATCACAATCGGCGAGGACAAGGTAAGGGTCGCTACCTCCCAGCTCGAGCACAGTCTTTTTCAGATTCCGGCCCGCTTCCGCCGCGACCGCTGAACCGGCCGGAGTGCTGCCTGTGAGAGTTACGGCGCGAACCACTGGATCGGCGATCAATCGAGGCACTCGAGAGCTTCCGACGAGCAGAGTCTGAAAGACGCCCGCCGGCAGACCTGCCTCAGCAAAGATCTCCGCAATCCGTACGGCGCAACCGCACACGTTCGATGCGTGCTTGAGTACGGCCGTGTTGCCTGCCATGAGGGCCGGCGCGGCAAACCGGAAGACCTGCCAAAGAGGAAAATTCCAAGGCATGACGGCGAGCACACAGCCGATCGGCCGGAAGACTACCGCCGCTTTCCAGCCCTCATCGAGATTCACCGGATCGTCGGCCAGAAACCGCTCTGCATTCTCTGCGTAGTACTCGCAGACCCATGCGCACTTCTCCGCCTCTGCTACGCCTTGCGGCAGCGGCTTGCCCATCTCGTCCGCCATCAGCTGGGCGAGCTCTTCGCTCGATTGACGCAAGAGAGCCGCCGTGCTTCGAAGGACATCGCCGCGTTCGGAGAACGAGGCGCGGCGCCACTCGGTCTCGGCGCGGGTCGCGTTTTGGAGAGCGGACGCGATCTCCGCTTCCGTTGCTTCGCTCCAAGTTTGGATCAGCTGGTTCGTGGCAGGGTTCCGTGACTCCATCGCTCGGAGTCCAGGATACCGCGGCCGTGCCAAGCCTTACGCGCCGGGCGGCGGCTCGGAGGAGAATCGCTCAGGGAAGAAATCGCGATACACAAGGCTGGTGCCGAGGAAGAGAAGCGGCATCGTTACGATGACCCCGACGTAGCAGAGAATCATCCCGAGGTTTGCGACGATCGCAAGGACCAGGAAGAAAAGCACCGCCATGAGCATGTCGCGCTTCAGGACCTCGAAACTGCGGGCGATCGCATCCAGAGGCGAGATCTCGGTGTCCGCCATGAGCGGGTAAGCAAGGAACGTCGTGCCCACGACGATGAGCCCAGGAAT
>RFHN01000273.1 GCA_003695835.1 Armatimonadota bacterium | reverse complement strand
TGGAGGAGATGGGCCTCGAGGTCTACGTCACGCACCGCTTCCAACTCTCAGCCAAAAGCGAGAACGGCATCCAGGCGCTTTGGCGCTGGGCCGACATCGAAATGGAGGGTCAGATCCAGGAGGGATGGGACGTACCCGTGACGCTCGGCAAGCGGGGAGAGTTACTCGCCGCCGAGAGCGAATTCGGCCCGGACGGAAGACGAATGAACGTGCCGTTCTTCTTCATCTATCCGCCCGATGACCTCGGCGACAAAAAGGAATGGACCTTCGAGTTCAAGCCCGAGAAGAGTACGGATGGGCCTGCCTTCTCCGCTACGTACAAGATCGTCGGCTCGGAGGCGGCGATCGGCGAAGACGCCACGAAGGTGAACGTGGAGCTGAAGGAAGAGGGATCAGGCGGTATGGTCGTCAAGGGCGTATATTGGGTCGGCAAAGATGGCTGGGTACGGAAGTTCGACCTTTCGGTCGAGAACTGGCCGGTTCCCCAGATGGGACAGTCGATCTTTGTGAAGATCCGGGGTTCACTGAAGACTTAGTCTTCCCGTCCATACGGTACAATACAAGGGCGATGCCCAAGCGGATTCAAGAGATCGTGGCCCACGACAGCGCTACGCCGAAGATCGGCGACGCGGAGAAGGCCGGCAGCGTCATCGTCAGCAACCTGGAGTACCTGCTCAACCTTGCGCGCGCCAACGCTCTGTGGCCGCTCACTTTCGGCCTTGCCTGCTGCGCGATCGAGATGATGTCTACGGTCGCATCCCGATTCGACATCGCCCGATTCGGCAGCGAGGCGTTCCGCGCGACACCCCGCCAGGCGGACGTGATGATCGTCGCTGGGCGGGTGAGCAAGAAGATGGCTCCGGTCCTCCGCCAGATCTACGACCAGATGGCGGAGCCGAAATGGGTGATCAGCATGGGCGCCTGCGCCAGCAGCGGAGGCGTTTACAACAACTACGCCATTGTTCAGGGGGTGGACCAGGTCGTGCCCGTGGATGTCTACGTGCCCGGTTGCCCGCCCTCGCCTGACGCCCTTCTCTACGGCCTGCTCAAGCTGCAGGACAAGGTGAAGCGCACGAGATACGGGAAACTGCTCGAACTCAAGCCTCGAGAGATGGAGCAGGTGAACGTCTGATGATTACGGAAATCGGTAAAGACGTCATCCGACCGATCGTCTCGGGGCTGTTGCTCACCGCGAAACGGCTTCGACGCGACAAGACTACGGTCTTCTATCCGGAACAGAAGCGGCAGCCGTTCCCCCGAACTCGCTGGCGGCACGTCTTGAAGCGGTACGAGAACGGCCTCGAGAAGTGCATCGGCTGTTCCCTTTGCGCGGGCGCCTGCCCCGCGAAATGCATCTACGTCGAAGCGGCGGACAACACGGACGAAGAGCGCTACAGCCCGGGTGAGCGGTACGCCAAGCGATACGAAATCAACATGCTCCGGTGCATCTTCTGCGGCTTCTGCCAAGAGGCCTGCCCCACCGGCGCGATCGTCCTGAGGTCGGATTTCGAACTCGCTGACTACTCTCGCCCGGACTTCATCTACACGAAGGAGCGCCTGCTCGAGCCGATGCCCGAGGAAGCCGGCTCGGGGCGCGACTCCGAAGCCGCGGTGCAGGCCTCGGCGCCGTAATCCGCAGATGCATCGCCGCTCGGCAGTACCCATCGGCCAGCATGGGGCTGAACCCACGGGGTTCAGCCTTCCCCGTCGCGTGAGCGATAAAACCGGCGGATATCGCTCACGAGAGTCGGGTATCATGAGCGAAATTGTCCGGCGGTATCGCTCATGAAATGGAACTGGCAGCACCCGGAATGGCCTGAGTTCTCTTATGACGCTTCGGCCCTCGAGCGCCACGAGGCGGAGTTTCTCAAGCAGGGGGGGATCCTGCTCGGGGCGTTCAAACACTTGAAGCTGGCAGAAGAAACTGAGCTCCTGGCGGATGCGGCCACTAGCGAAGCGCTGACGACCTCCGCGATCGAGGGGGAGATACTCGACCGGGAGAGCGTCCGTTCCTCGATCCTCCGTCATCTGGGGCTGTCCTCCACGTGGCGGCAAGGCAACAGCCGAGAGGAGGGCATCGCGAGGCTGATGGCGGACCTGCTTCTCGGGTGGCATCGCGAGCTCACCCATGAAAGGCTATGGCGGTGGCACGAAATGCTCATGCAAGGGCGATCGAGCCTGACCACGATAGGCGCCTACCGGACCCACCCGCGCCCGATGCAAATCGTTTCTGGCCCCGAAGGGCGCCAAGTCGTTCACTTCGAGGCACCGCCGAGTGAGCGCGTCCCCCAGGAGATGGACGCGTTTCTCGATTGGTTCAATGGAACCGAGCGGGACCTGCCGCCCATCGCCCGAGCTGGAATCGCGCACTTGTACTTCGAGAGCATCCACCCGTTCGAGGACGGAAACGGCAGGATCGGTCGCGCGATCTCCGAAGTCGCGCTGGCGCAGGGACTTGGCGACCGGAGCCTGACGATGCTGGCGACCGAGATCAGATCCCGGCAGACCGACTACTATGCCGCGTTGAGCAGCGCCAGCCGAGATCTTGAAGTGACGGGCTGGCTAAAGTGGTTCGCGGGTGTCGTGCTCGCCGCACAGCGTAGAACGCTCACGTGG
>RFHN01000272.1 GCA_003695835.1 Armatimonadota bacterium | reverse complement strand
TCCTCTTCGAAGAGGTCCAGCAAGAAATCGTCCTCTGAGCAGCCAACGACGACGGGGGTCTCCCCGCCGCAGCCGAAGCGAGTGATTCGACGCCCCATTCGCGTGGGAACGACGAATCCGGAAGGGTAGTAGATTCGGGCGCTGTTCCTCCACCGGGGCGGCGCCCGAAATCCAAACGATGAATCGGGTATTCTCGCCGTGCCGCTCCGGAAGGGCGGCATCGAGCCTAAAGGGGGTAATAGAAAAGAAATGATTGCAGGAATGGATTCCGTCGTCGCGGCCGCTGTGGCCGCTCTCTCTGTCACCGCGGCGCCAACGGCGCAACCGCAGTGGGTGCCCGGAACTCGGGACGCTGTGAGCTCCATGAACAGCCTACTCGGCCCGACCGGTCTCATCGCGATCCCGACTGCCTACTCCGCTGAACATCGAGAGGGGCGCTTCGGGGCATTCTTCGGCGATGGTATCTCCACGGCCTCCGCCAACTACGGATTGATTCCGTACGTCGAAGTCGGCGGGGCGTATGTGGACCGAACCGGAGCCGACGACAAGCTGGTCGCAAATGCCAAGGTTACTCTGGTCCCCCAGAACTTCCGAAACTTCGAAGTGGGAGTAGGGGTGATTGACGCATTCGACGCGATCGATCAGACGTTCTATGTCGTGGGTTCGGCGGACCTCGTCGTGCCCGAAGTGCGAACGACCGTTCGCGGTGAGGAGTTCCGAAGCATCGGGCTGAAGGTGCACGCAGGGGCCGGGAACGGCATGTTCGATGAAGAGCTGTTCGTTGGTGGAGAGTTGCTCTTCACGAAGAACGTCAGCGTCGTCGGCGAGTGGGACACGAACGACTTCAACGCCGCTTTGCGGTACGCCCACAAAGACTACTTTAGCCTCCAGCTGGGCTTCTTTAGCAACGACTTCTTCTTGAGCGCAACCACGCGCCTCCGATTCTAAGAGAAGTCGCGCAAGAAAAAGAGCGGTGGAGCATTCGCCCCACCGCTCTTCGCTTTGTCAGTTCGCTACCAAGCAAAGCGACCGACGAACGCGGCCGCCTCGTCCTTACGCACGAAGGTCTCTCCGAGTCTCGAATCGTACAGCGCCTGCTCTTCCACCGTTGCTACGTCCGCCCTGACGCCCTCTCCCAACGGCTGGTACCAGAGCTCGCCGGGCATGCTGCACGCCAAGCACTCGCGTCCGCTGGTCTGCGCGGCATACAGAAGCCTCCCCGAAGCGTCCTCGATGCGCACCGTGGCGTTCTTGCCGGACACATCGAGCCGGACACGAGCGGGTTCCGTCGCGACGACCGAACCGAAGTCGATGCGGGACCGCTGCGTCAGCAGCGCCTTCAGCTGCTCTCTCTGAGATGGGCTTGCAGAGGCGTCCACGTAAAGAACGCTTCGGCGAGGCGAATGGAAGGCGAGATTCTGGTCCGAACGGATGACGGCAGCCGCCGATTTACCCGCCAACTCCCCACTCTCGAAGTTGACGGCGACAACGGCAATGCGTCCGTCAGTCACGATCTCGCCGGATACGTGGCACGGTCCTGCGAACACGGAGCAGGTTCGGGCTTCAAAGTAGGTACCGGTCATCAAGGTTCCGGCTGCGATGGCTGCATAGAGAATCATGGATTTCCTCCTTCTTTCAGTGTACTCCCAATCGGCGCAAACAGTTCCTACGAGCACATGCGCGCGGACGTGCGACCGATATCCTTCCGGTAGTGCCACTCTTCGCCCAGGTCAGCGAGCGCCTCATAAATCGCTGCTGCAGCCTTTGCCCGCTCTTCCGCCAAGCATACGACATTGAGCACTCGGCCGCCAGCACTCACGATCCGCTCGCCGTCGAATCTCGTGCCGGCGTGAAAGACCAGCATGTTGTCCCCGGCGAGCGACAGGGAAGGGAGCGGTAGACCCTTTGGGTACGAACCTGGGTAGCCCCGCGCGGCCACGACGACCACCACGGCATGCCTCGAATCGGTTTCCAGGGGAGCCATCGGCCGACCTCCCGCGGCGCTTTCCAACAGCCGGGCGAAGTCGCCCTTCAGCCGAGGAAGAACGCATTGGGTCTCCGGGTCGCCGAAACGGGCGTTGTACTCCAATGCAAACGGCCCATCTGCCGTCAGCATCAAGCCGGCGTAGAGCGTGCCGATGTATGGCGTTCCGTCCTTCGCCAATCGCTTGATGACGGGGCGGATGAACGTCTCAGCCAGGTCTTGAAGGGTCTCGTCGCTGATGTCTTCAACCGGCGAGAAGGCGCCCATGCCGCCCGTGTTGGGCCCTCGGTCACCGTCTTCGGCCCGCTTGTAGTCCTGCGCCGTCGGGAGCAGAACGTAGTCCTGACCGTTGCACACGGCGAACAGGCTCAGCTCCCGACCGTTCAATCGCTGCTCCACGACGATCGTAGCGCCCGCCTCGCCAAATTCGCGATCAACGAGCATTCGCCGCGCCGCACGCCTGGCTTCGTCCTGGGAGTCGCACACGATTGCGCCCTTCCCAAGCGCCGCACCGCTGGCCTTGACCACGATGCCTTCTGGAAGCCAGAGACGCTCGATGGCTTCGTCCGCCTCTTCGATCGTTGTGCCCAGCGAGAAGTCCGCCGTCGGGACACCCTCTTCCGCCATCAGTTGCTTGGCGAACGCCTTGCTCCCTTCGATCTG
>RFHN01000271.1 GCA_003695835.1 Armatimonadota bacterium | reverse complement strand
TTCTTTGTTTTCGTCTTCGCCAAGGTGATCTATCCCTCCGGCTCAGTGCGAGCGCAAGCGTGCATTATGGCATATCGGAACGCAGCCCGGTCGGAGGTTGCGGCCCGAGGGGGGAAGAAAAAACCGGTAAGAATCTCAGGCTCCCCTCAAGCCGGGCGTGGAAAAAACCGAATACACGAGTAGTGGTTTGAGCCTCGGCTCAATGTTCGGAGGGTTGCGGGCTTTGCTCTCCTTTCACCGCAGCCCTTCTTTTCTTTTCAGCTGCCTGTGCGGCAACCTTCGCTTCGATGAACCGCTCGGCGTCTTCGGGCGTGAGCACCCGCACCAGAGGTTGGGCCTCGCGGAGGAAGAGCTCGAAATCATCCTCGCCGAGCAAGCCCTCATCCACGAACTCCTCGAACATGGCTCGGAGTACGGTTCCTTCTGTTGGGTGGTAGGGATAGGCGTCCATCCAGACGCCGGGCCCGCCTGCAGCCTGATAAGCCACTGCAACGACATAGGTCGCCCGCGCCACCTCGAGCATGTGCTCGATCGACGCTTCGCTCACCCAAAGCCCCTGCTCCACGGTGAAGCCTTCCGCAGCCAGCTCGGACTGTACCTTTGCAACGGAGCGCTCCTCCGCCGTGCTGATGATGTGAACGCCGGAAGCCGCGTCGTAGAACGTAACGAGCGGCACCAGCCCTCTCATCTGAAGGTACACGATCGGCTCCCCACCTCCCGCGTGACGGCGGACAGCGTCCGCAAAACGATCGAACTCCACGAATAGGGTCACGCCCGGAGTCTATCCGACCTTAGCCTTGGCTGGCGGTCTTGGCAGCCATAATCCGAGTTGCGTGCGGTTCTTGGTGCTTTCGTTGACCGTCGGGTGCGCGCTGGTTGGTGCGGTCCCCTCGCTTGCGCAGAGGCCGGAAACCGTCGCACGCCTGCGCCACACGATCGAGCAGATCGGAGAATTGCCGCGCGTGGGCGTTCCCCCCAGAGGCGTACTCGAGTACTTATCCGGCCCCGAGGCGCTCGGGAGATTCCAACCGGTTGGCAAAGAGACGTTCTCCATGCCCATTCCTGCGCCTACCGCGATCGGCGAACTCCGCCTGCACTCCGGCGACGCCCTTGCTCTCTATCCGCTCTGGCCCAATGGAGTGCGAACTTCCTCTTGCGACGTCGAGGGCAGACTTGTCTACGGGGGTCGAGGGTCCTTCCGGGAGCTTCAGGGCAAGCCGATCCTTGGCAGCGTGGTCGTGCTCGAGTTCAACTCCGGCTCGAACTGGAAGAACGTAGCATCGCTCGGCGCCGCCGCCGTGCTCTTCCTTGCGCCGGAATCCACCACACGCTACGAGGGCGAGAAGAAATGGTCCAGCCTCCCCTTGGACGTACCGCGCTTCTATGTCCGACCCGAGGACCGTCAGCGGGTTCTCGACGCCACCGATCAAAGGATCCGTCTGCGTTGCCGGCAGCCGTGGCTACGCGCCGAGGGCGTCAACCTGTACGCAAAGATTCCCGGCACCGACCCCTCGCTTCGCAACGAGTGGGTGGTCCTCAGCGCGCACATGGACTCCGTCTCCTGCGTGCCGGGGCTTCCTCACGGCGCGGATCAGGCCGCAGGGTTGGCAACGCTCCTCGAAGTGGCGCGTTGGTTGGAGAAAGAGCCGCCGAAGAGAAGCGTCTTATTCCTTCTCACTTCAGGACATTACCAGGGGATGGCTGGGATCCGCGAGTTTCTCGAGGCACGGTTCCGGAAAGGCTGGGACGTTACCGACGGCAAGACGCCCGTCTGTTTCTTCTTCTTCGATCCAAGCTCGGGCAGCGACACGCTCGCAGCCCATGCCCAGGGATGGTGGCTCCGGTACAGGATGGAGAACTACGAGGGGGAGAGGGGCATCGTGCGAACGATGCGCGATCGTTTGCGCCCTTTCGCGGATGCGCAAGGCGTACCGGTCGAGCGCCTCCTCGTTGACGCAGTCAACAACCCAGACGGACGAGACTGGCGCAACTCGATCCCCGCGCCTTTTGCCGCCGAATGCGAAATCGTGAACCAAGCGGGGCTTGACGCCGTTTCCTTCCTAACGGCTGAGGACGGTCGGGCCTTCCAGGACACCCCCTTCGACCGAGCGGAATCCGTCAACTTCCGAAACCTCGCGCGCCAGGTCGAAACCTTGATCGCAGGCCTCCGCCCGCTCTTGAACGAACCATCGGACACGACGCTCGGCACGGAACGCTCCGTCCCGTATCAGACAAGGCAGGCCCTAAGACGAATGACGCTGATGGGTGGTTTCTGCACCGTTGCGGGCCAAGTAGTCTCGTTCGACCCACGGAGGAACTTCTTTCCGAACGTGCCGGAGCCGGGCGCCCTCGTCTCGACGGTTCGCGACAAGAAGACCTTGCTCGGCGTGAGAGGAACGATGCTCGCAATCGCGGACGAAGTCGGACGGTACGAACTGCACGGAATGCCTCCGGTGACGCTCTGGGAAGAGAGCGGGAGATTCCCCTTGCCCGTGTACGCCTTCCAAATCGGCGAAGATGGAAGGATCCGAAAGGCAAGCGACATGGGTGTCCAGGGCGGCCAGTTCGAGACGTACTTCCAACTCACGACCGCCTATCGAAACGTCCCGATCGTGGTGTTCGAAGGAAAACCGGTTGCGGTAATGCGCGCCATGGATCCGTTGACGTTTCGAGCCCTTCCCTTTCCGACGGTGCTCAGCGCCCATAGCGACGGCGAACCTCGGCGATTCTCCATCTTCTTCCCTCCCGAGAACCCGTTCACCGTTTCGGGAATCGGAGAGGCGGAAGGCGCCCTTTGGATGTTCGTAGACCCAGAGGAACCCTTCAAGATCCTCGCGACTTCATGGGACGGTAGCCCGCGGCTCGCCCTGATTCACTCGACCGAAACCAACCCAAGCGGAATCGGCTACGCGCCTGAGCCTCCCGATTTCGATGACGAAGGTGGCATGGTGGGTCCAACTCTCTCGGCAGCTCGCGACCTCGTCGCGCTGAACCGCGAGCGATACGAACT
>RFHN01000270.1 GCA_003695835.1 Armatimonadota bacterium | reverse complement strand
TGGCGATGCGGTGGGAGGAGTTTGCCAAGGAATACGAGATCCCGGAAGACGTCAACCGGGAAGAGTTCGTCAAAACGGGCAAGGACTACTTATCGGAGGCGCGCAGTGCTTCTGGAGAAGATTAGAATCCAAAGCTTTCGTCAGTACGATGATGTGACGATCCCATTCGAGCGCGGCTTGACGGCGATCGTCGGGCCGAATGGGGCGGGCAAGTCCACGCTCGTCGAAGCGATCATCTTCGCTCTCTACGGCGAGCAGCGTGGGAACAAGGACACGTTGAGGCCGTTTCGGTTGGGGCAGGGCGAGCCGAGCGTTACGCTCTGGTTTCAACTGGGCGAGGATCACTTCCGCGTCCACCGCACTTTGAGCAAAGCCTCCCTGCACTTGGTCACCGACGTCGAAGAGGTACTTGCTCAATCGCTTTCCGGCGTCACAAGCGAGGTACAGCGTCGCCTGGGCCTCACGCACGAGCAGTTCGTGAACAGCTTCTACACCGAGCAGAAGAACGCCCACTTTCTAAAGTTCTCCAGCAAGGGACGCAAGATCGAAGAATTAGCGAAGATGCTGGGGTACGACGACCTGAAGAGAGCTTCCAAGATCGCCGAGCGTGCCTATGACGCGGCGAGATCGGAGCTGGCAGGTCTACAGGAGGCGGCTCAGACGCAGCAGGATGCCAAGCAGCGCCGCGAGATCGCTGCTGCACGGCTCGCGCAGGAGAAGAAGGATCTGGAACAACTCGAGCAGGATGCCGAGCGCCTGTTGAACTCTTTGAAGGAGTCCAAACCGAAGGCAGAGCGCGCCAAGAAGGTGGAAGAGTGCGTTGCCGCACTGGAGAGGATTGCCGCAAGCATTGCCGTGGCTGAGCAGCATGTCGCCGAACGCAAGCGGGAGCTCGAAGAGGCGAAGAAGCAGGTTGAACGCCGCGCCAGCCTGGAGGAAAAGGCGCGCGAGTACGAGGCGACCAAGAAGCGACTTCAGGAGCTTGAGGCTCTCCGTTCGAAAGCCGCGGAGATTGCGCTGGCTCGCCGCCAGTTGGAGCAGCTGGCGGAGGAGATTCACTCCTTGCAAGAGGAGCTGTCAGGGATCGAGGGCGAAGAGCTCGAGAGAGTCCAAACGGAGCTAAAGGAGGACGAAGAGAGATTGGCGCAGCTCCGGACCACTCTCGAAGAACAGCGAAGGAAGTGGCAAGAGCAGGGCGAGGCCGTACGCCGAGAGGTTGCCCAGCTGGAGGCGGATGCCAAGCGCCTGCGGCAGCGGCTCGAGGAGCTCAAGGCGGCTGCGAAAGACGGCGTGTGCGTCACCTGTGGCCAGCCCTTGCCGGAAGGTCGCTTGCCCGAGCAGGATGCCGTAGAGGAGCGCTTGGTAGAGACCGAGGCGAATCTCGAGCGATCGAGAGCGGAAGCGCGCGCGTTCGAAGCGGAGCCGGAGTCTTTCGCGGAGCTGCGAGCCGAGATGGAGAGTCTCCAAGAAACGATCAAAGGGAAGGAGGCAGCCCTCGCCGTTGCGCGCGATCGCGCGCAGAAGGCGGCGAAGCTGCGGGCGCAACTCGGCCAAAAACAGAAGGAAGTGGAACGATTACAAGAACATTGCGCCGAAGAAGTGCCCTTCGATCAGGCCGAGTACGAGCAAGCGAAACAGCATCTCGCCGCGCTGGAAGAGGTGTATCGGGACTATCTTGCTCTCGCTTCAGCGGAGAAGGTTCTCCAAGAAGCGGCGGACCGGCTGGCGCGCGAGGAACAGAGGCTGAACGAGCAAACCGAAGAGCGAAAGCGATATCAACAGGAGATCGAGGAAACCGGTCTGACCCTCGAGGAAGCGCGCGCTATTCTGCAGGAGTTCCAACAGGCGGAGGTCGAGGCTCGAACACTCGTCGAGCGGATCGAAGGGCAGAAGAGGGTGGTACAAAGCGCAGAGCGGGAGCTGGCGGAAGCAGTCGAGGCGACGAAGCGATACGAAGATCTGTTGAGAAAGATCGAGGAGCGGACGCGAGCGGTCTCTCTCAATCGAACGGTGCAACGAGCGATGGAAGCCCTCTCCAAGCAGATGACCGACGAGATTCGTCCCGAGCTGCAACGCTACGCCTCCGACTACGTTGCGGAGCTGTCCCGGGGTCGCTATCGCAAGATTCAGCTGAATGAGGACTTCGTCCCCCACCTCGTAGATGACGTGAAGGGGTCCGAGCAGGTGAAGCAGGTCATTAGCGGGGGCGAGGAGGATCTGATGCAGCTCAGTCTGCGCCTCGCGCTGTCGCACTTCATCCGGTCGAACGCGAACCAGTCGCTCAGCCTTCTGATCCTGGACGAGGTGTTCGGCTCGCTGGATGAAGACCGACGAAGTGCGGTGCTCGATCAGCTTCGGGCGCTGTCCGACCTCTTCGAGCAGGTCCTGATCATCAGTCACATTGATGCAATCAACGAGGCGGCTGACCGCGTCATCGAGGTTCGCTATGATGCCGAGGCTCAGGTGTCGCGCGTGACCGGGACGGATATCCCAGACGAAGAGCTCGTCTTGACCGCCGGGTAGCCGGCAACTCTTGGGGCTGTACGCCTTGCGGGAGCGGCTGCGGCTCGGCTGTGGAAAACCTCTCGTAAGACGTTCCCTGGTTCGCCCAGGAGAGAGTACGAGGAGGAATACGATATGGACCTGTCCCGACGCGAGTTCTTGCGAGTTACTGGCTTAGCCGCCCTATCTGCCACGCTGCCGCTCGGTTTGACGAAGAGCGCGAAGGCTGCGGCGCCGCCGCCCCGCGCCCGCTACACAAGCCGTGTGATGGGGGCGAACCTCAAGGTCTGGGCCTTCGACCGCTCGCGCACGGTCCGACAACGCCAGATCCAGCAGGTCGTGGAATGGGGCTTTGAATGCCTCCGCGACAACGACATCTTCGGCGGGACGCCCGTATACGACCTCAATCACGCTCGGGCTGTCGTGGAAGAGCTCGGCGAGCAGGGTATCTCGTACCTGTTCACGGCGGTGGACCGCATCCCCGGCATCGAGGATTTCATCTCGCCTCAGGCGTGGGCGGGCATCCTCCAGCGCTATCCGTACATCGGCGATGCAAGGAGGTGTCTCACCGCGATCGCGACGGGCGCAAACCTAACCAGCCTCAACGAGTTCATGTTGGAGAAGGTTGCGTACCTGCGAGGGCTCATGCCGGAGAACGCGCGATTGCAAGCGTTCAACGGCCCCGAGCTGCTCGGCTACATCAAGTGGAACATGTTCGACCCCAACTTCCGGGCATGGGTGCAGTCGCTCGGTCTTCCTGCGCCTCCGCCCGTAAACGACCCCAACGTCAACCGTCAGATCTGGGACAACTATCGCTCGTTCATCAACCAACTCAAGGCGATCTGGGGCGAGAACTGGGTGCATGATTCCTCGCACGTGTATGTGTACGATGGCGCGAATGGTCCCGCCGTGTACTATTATCCGTGGCCTGGTGGTAACAAGGTGCTGACGGAGGTCGGCGTCAGTCGGTATGACGTACAAGACCCGGCCTCGTGGTATTCGCGGGTTCTGTTCGACGTCGTGAACTACTACGCGAGCCGCGGCTTGGAGTGGCTCGGGTCCGACGGCTACATGTACAACGTCGAGGAGTTCTACATCCACTCCGCCATCGACCCGCGCTTCGTGGATCTTTGGGAGCGTGGCGAGACGGAGGCGCTGTGGAACCCGGTGACCTATCGCCAACTCGTAGAAGGGTTAGGCGGCACCAACCGAGAAGGACTGCCCGAATACGACGCGGTCATGATGGATCCCGACATGGCGGCTGCCGTTCTCGGAGTCATGGACACCTTCCGCAGCAACCGAGGCACCTACGAACCGCCGGTACAAGGCGGCGGCGGTGGTGGACAGGACTCCTTCGGCGGGGCGTTGGACAGCGCGCTCAGTTCCGGTGGGTCCGGTCAGACTTTCGAACGCGGCTATCCCACCGGTGGCGGCGCGCCGAAGAGCACGCCCGTCAAGAAGGGCGGCGACCCGACTGAGGTTGGCAAGCTCGGAAAGGGTTAGCGCTCCCAGTCCACCACCTTCACCGTCGTCGTGAGCGTTCGCTCGCCGAGACGGAGTCGGACACCGTAGGTTCCCGCGGGCACGATCCCGCGGGAACCTTGCTGGTTCAGCGGCCACACGACCTTGTTCAGGCCGGCGTCTCCCGTACCATCCAGTTCACGAAGCACTCGACCGGTCACGTCCACGATCTCGATGCGAACGCCTTCTTGGGGCGACTTGAGGTAGTACCATATCGTTGCACCGAAATCCGGATTCGGAGCGGTGTATCGAGCGTGGCCGTTGAAGGCGTCGAACATGTCGGCAATGAAGTTGTGCGCGAGCGCGGTCTGTGGCTCGAAGAGATAGACGTCTTGTGTCAGCACGTCCTTGGTGAGTTGGCGTAGGGGCGTGATGTCCGCGATGAAGACGCCCCGGCCATGCGTTCCGACGACCAGGTCTCCGTCCCGCGGATGGATGAGCAGGTCTTGACAAGGCGTAGTGGGAATGCCGTTCTTCAGCCTGACCCAAGAGGCTCCGCCATCGAGAGAGACGTAGCAGGCTCGTTCCGTGCCGACGACGAGCAGATCGGGATTGAGGGCGTCTTGTCGGATGACCGAGACTTGCTCGTTCTTCATGTTCGAAACCAGGGAGGTCCACGTTTCGCCCATATCAGTTGTTTTGTAGATATACGGCGTAAAGTCGTCCTCTCGGAAGCCCGTGATCGTTACGAAGGCCGTGTTCACGTCGTGTGGCGAGGCGACGACGCGGCTCACCCACCAGTTCTTGGGAGCGCCGGGCATGTTTTGGTTCACCTGTTTCCAAGTGTTGCCGCCGTCGGGCGTGACCCACACGTTCCCGTCGTCCGTACCGACCCAGAGAACGCCGGCCTTGAGCGGGGACTCGTCGAGCGTGGTGATCGTGCAGTGCGGGACGTTGCCTCGGATCTTCTCCGGGTCGTTCGTCGTCAGGTCGTCGCTGATCGCTTGCCAAGAGTCTCCCCGGTTGAGGGATCGGAAGACCTTCTGGGCCCCCCAGTACAGGATTTTCGGGTTGTGGGGTGAGATGAGGAACGGCGTCATCCAGTTTCGCCGGAGCCCTCGTTCTCGGGGGGCAATCGGAGTGGACGTCCGGGTGCGGAGGTCCACGCGCGCCGTTCCGCCAAATTGCGAGGAAGTGTAAACGGTCATGGGGTCCTCTGGGTCGGCGATGGCGTAGAATCCATCGCCGCCGAGGATGTTGATCCAGTCACTGTTGTCAATCCCGCTCCGCTTGCGCGTGCGCGAAGGTCCGTGCCAGACCCCATTGTCTTGCAAGCCGCCGAACACGTTATAGGGTACGGACAGGTCCGCGCCAATCGCATAGAACTGCGGGATGGGCAGGTTGTTGAGAAACCGCCAGGTTGCTCCGCGGTCGTAACTCATGTAGAACCCGCCGTCGTTACCCAACAGGAGGCGCTCTGGGTTGTTCGGGTCAATCCAGAGAGCGTGATGATCCACGTGCACCTCGGAGTCGAGCCGACGGAACGTGCGTCCACCGTTATCGCTGACGAGTAGCTGGACATTGAAGACATAGACCAAATCCGGATTCTTCGGATCCACTCGGATTTGGGAATAGTAGTAACTGGCTGGTACGGCCCGGTCGCTGGTACGCGTCCAGGTTTTGCCTGCGTCGTTCGTACGGTACACGCCGGACGTCTCGCCCGGGTTGTGGTTTTCGATGATCGCGTAGACGATGTTCGGGTTCTCTGGGAAGATGGCGAGCCCGATGCGCCCCAGCGCTTTGCTTTCCGGAAGGCCGTTGGTGAGCTTCTTCCAGGTGAGGCCGCCGTCCTCGCTCTTATACAGGCCGCTACCCGGCCCTGACTCGCGTATGTGCCAAGCCCGGCGGAGGCGGTCATAGGCGGCGGCGTACACTTCTTTGGGGTTTTTCGGGTTGATGGCGATGTCAATGAAGCCGGTGGTGTCGTTGTCCCCTTTGAGGACGAGCGTCCAGCTCTTGCCGCCATCCGTCGTGCGATAGACTCCGCGGTCGCCACCCGGACGGTACAGTGGGCCCGACGAGGCGACGAGCACGATGTCCGGGTTCGTCGGATGAATGGCGATGCGGCCGATGTGGATGCTGTCCTTCAGACCCATATTCGTCCAGGTCTTGCCGCCGTCGGTGGACTTGTAGACGCCGTCGCCGAAGTGGCAACTCCGTTGATTGTTGTGTTCGCCGGTTCCAACCCAGACGATCTCCGGATTGCTCGGCGCTATGGCGACGTCGCCGATCGAAACGGTCTCTTGATCGTCGAAGATGGGTGTCCACGTCGTTCCGTTGTTCGTGCTCTTCCAGAGACCGCCCGACGCTGCTGCGACGTAGATCGTGTTCGGCTGCGAGGGGTGGACTTCGATGTCCACCACGCGCCCGCCTGTGACCGCAGGCCCGATCGATCGGAACTCGATCTTGGACAGAATCGTTTCAGCCGAGGGCTGAGCCACCGCAACCGCGGCAGTGGCAAAGGCGACGAGTGCCAGCGAAGCCAGTCGTTTCATGTGCGCATGTCCCTTTGTGAGGCGTTTACCTTACCGGATAGATACTCGCCGAGGTCGGTGCTGGGTTCCGTCCCGCAGCAGGTTCCTTATCCCGAGGGCGGATGGAAGTCCTCGTGCCGCTTGCAGAGGGGCAGGAAGTCGCAGTCCGCGCACAAGGGTTTCCACCTGGGTTCGATCTCGTGGAACTCGCGGTTCAGGATCTCGGTCGCGAGGGCGTTGAGGTCTTCGGTGAAAAGATCTACCTCTTCCTGCGAGATCTCGACGGTTGCGGTGTGATTGGTTCGCAGGGAGACGATGGTACTGTAGTAGCGAGGCGCCTCGAACAGGGAGCGCACCAGGATTTGATAGCACATCATGGCAAGGTCGTTACGCACGTCCTCGGGTTTCGTTTCGGATCGCAGACTCTTGTAGTCTACGATCTCGATCGAGCCGTCCGGTCTACGGTTGATCCGGTCCACGACGCCAAGCAGGATGTATTCGCCCATATCCTTCTGGATACGGCGTTCTACGTCGAGAACTTCGACTCCCTCCGGCTTTTGGATTTCCGTTTCGACGAAGGTCGTCAGAATGCCGCGCCCCTCAGCGAGCGCCTCTTCAGCCTCTTCGGGACTGTGGAATCCTGCGGAGATCCAGTTCTCTTCGAGCGTCTCTGCGACCGCTTCCTTGATCGGCACGCCGGAGAGGTCGCGCCGGTAAAGCTCTTCGAGCGTGCGATGCAGACTGGATCCGAATGAGTAATACCACTTTGCCCGCTGAAGTACCCTGCCTCTCGGATCTACAAACGTCCACCGGTACTTGACAGGGCAGGCGAGGTAGGTGCTGAGGCGAGTCGGCGAGAGGATCGGCTTTCGTGCCATCTCAGTTTCGCATTTCGGGTTCGGCGCCTTCCAAAGGTTTCCTCATCGCTGCGAGGGCTCGCTCTTCGATGGCGGCGACCTTCTCGGGCGTCAGGTTCAGGCGTTTGGCGGTCGCTTCGACGCTAAGAGGCTCGCCGGCGCTCAGCCCGTAGCGGAGATCGAGAACCTTCTGCGCCAGGTCTGGGAGACCTCGGAATAGGTCTTGAACCACCTGCTTGGTTAGCATGGTATCCAAGACTTGCTCTTCCGCTTCGGCAAAGTCTTCGACGAAATCGCCGAGGCTCGAAGTTTCCTCTCCGCGAACCGGCGCCTCGAGAGACAGGGGGCTTAGGTCGAGCGCTCGGAGCTGCCCGAGCTGGTCTACGGAGAGCTGTACTTCCTTGGCGAGTTCGTCATCCGTCGGGTCGCGCCCCAGTTGTTGGGCCAGCAAGAGCCGCGCTTCCTGGATCCTCTTGAGCAGGGAGGCGAGCCGCCGAGGGAGCCGGATCGAGCGCGTATGGACCGCGATCGCCTTCGCCATCGCCGCTCTGACCCACCAACGCGCGTACGCAGCAAACCGATACCCATGGCTTGGATCGTACTTTTGAGCCGCCCGGACGAGAGCCGCGTTTCCTTCCTGCACGAGATCGTATCGCGGGATCCCCCGCCCCGCGAACCGGTGCGAGATCTCCATGACGAGTCGTAAGTTGGAGAGAACCAAGAGCCGGAGAGCGTCCGCGTCGCCGGAGCGGGCTCGGACGGCGACCGCCCTTTCGGTTTCCGCGTCCAGCGGGTCGAAGTGACCGACGAAGTCAAACCACGCCTCGCCCGCCGTCGGGACATCGCCCTCTTCGAGTCTTCGAAGTTCTTCGAGCGAGACGGTTGCCTCGGGAGGCAAGGGCGGCAGCTTGGATCGCCTTTTCTTCTTGTCCGGAGTTCGGTCGGCGACTCGGATTCCGCGAGCTTCCAGCTCGTTCAGGATGCTTTCGATTTCGGAAGGATCCACGTCTCCGAGCGCCTCGTTGAGGCGTTCGACCGGCAAGACGCCGTTCTCGGCGAGTTTGAGGATCTCTTCCAGGTTCATCTTCCTGTTAGGTTGTACTCGATTCGGGGGGCTGGGATGCCGTTAGCGGATTC
>RFHN01000269.1 GCA_003695835.1 Armatimonadota bacterium | reverse complement strand
TCGCATTCGAGAGTGACCTTGTCGCCTTCTTTCACCTTTAACCCACGGAAGGTCGTCATGCCGAAGAGCCGAAGCGCCCGAGCGACTAACTCCTCGAGGTCCTTCCCCGAAAAACCGTCCTGGCTCAGTATCTGCTCGATCCGCTTCTCGTCGGGCGGGGTCTTTTTGAAACGTTTGTCGAAGGAAACAGCCAGGTTCTCGTTGCAGAGCTGGAGCTGGAAAAGGGCAGTGGGATCGTCGTTGGCAACCCGCTCCTGCTCGGTGAGCTCTCGCGTCTCCTCGTCCTCCACCATCTGGAAGCGCGTGGGGTCAGAACGAATAATCTTATACCATTTCTGGTCCGTTAGCTCTCGATAGATCACTGACGTATTCGGGCGATCCAACAAGCCTGGGATCGCAAGCCAGAACGGTTTGATCCCACCGGTCATATTGACGATCCACGGCCGATCACCAGGCAGTGTGGAAAGAAAACGAGAGAACTCCTCGATCGAGTTGGAGTGCGCTTGATGGATTTCACCGCACTTGGCGTAATTGAGCAACGCTTTGGCCTGCTTGCCCATCGCTTTCGTTGCATAGATTCGCACCGCGTCCTTCTCGTCGAGACGATTCCGGCTGTTGTAGTACTCCCAAGAGATCGCATTCGGCCAGTTCTGTCCGGTTGCGATCAGGACTAACGTGGCGCGATCGTTCATCCTTCCTCCTCCTTATTCAACTGGATGATTTGACCCGCGGAGACCCCGGGCCAGTGGGACTGAACTACCACCGCGCCCGCGATGCGCGGATCCCAGGTGGCGACCCAAGCGAAGGGGTGCGCGATGTGGCACAGCATCGCATAACCCCAAATCGGCGAAGGACCGTCGAACACCACACCCAGGCCCGCTTCCTCTTGCGGCAGGACCAAGCGTTCGACGGCGCGCGCATACTGCTCCGGCGTCGTGATTCCTCCCTCAATGGCGATTCGCACATGAAGCGCCGGACCGACGCTCGTTTCCGCTCGATCGTATTCGAAATGAATCTCTCCAGTTTCCCCCATGCTCCTCTCGCTGCTGCGCGTATTCGGGCAGATTACCTCCCGGGAGAGGCTACTCGCGGACGACCCTCGACCGAAGCGCCTCCTCGGCAAACTCCTTCGCGTCTACTCCCTCGGGTAGCGGAGCCAAATAAACATACTCGCCTGCCGCTTTCCCTTTCGGCCGAATCGTCCAGTCTGCCTCGGCCTGCGCCAGGTCGCCCGGCACCCAGACGAGAAGGTGATCTCCTGGCAACAGAACGGCGAGGGGCAACCGGCGCTCGATTCGATTTTGTACTTTATCAAGATCAAGCGATTCTGACACTCGTTGTGACCAATAAAGACGCTCTTTGTACACAAACTGGCTGTATCCGATCTGAAACCCGAACCCGCCCCACGGGAGCACTCTCCCCTCCGGCGAACTCGGCTCCGGACGATGGCCGAGAGATCGGGCGTCAAACACCCAGGTATCGAGGCCGTACTCCTGATCATGCATCTTCTGCATGTAGAGGTCCCAACCACGTGCGAAGGCCAGAGCCTCCTCTTGCGCAGGGCTTGGCACCAATCTCGCGATCCGTGTAAAGAGATCTCGGCACTCCTCCGGCCCCCAAACCGTGATTCGCAGAACCTCGGCGAGTTGCCTGTGTCCCTGTCCAATCTCCCAGTTGGGCAGGATCAGCAAACTGCGCGTGTTCAGACCGCTCAGCATCGCCGCGGACGACGCGAGCTTGCACAGCATCTCCGTCTGGTTGTCTTCCTGCCGCGCATCCTTGATTTTCGTTTCGATCAAGAACTGGTTGGCGCCAACCACTGCAAACACGTCGCATTCCAGCACTGTCGTGTTGTCTTTGACATGGCTAACGACCTCGAACCCCTGTACGGTCTCCGCACCCAGAAGGACCCGAAACGCTCGGGCGATCAGCTTCTCGAACTTCTTGCCATTGAGTCGAGGGGTGTCGGGGTCTCTCACCTCGGATGCCCACGCCGCGAGGTTTCTTTCGATCCACGCTTCGTCCGTCTCGTCCCACTCGACTTGATCGTCTTCGTCCTCTCGTCCACTCACGACGACGTGCAATTCCGGCTTACAGAGTTGGAGTTGCACAAGGGTTTCGATCTTGCTGTCGTCTACTTCCATGCGCTCTTGCTCGGCAAAGGTAGGGATCTCCGTCTCGCGGAATCCGTCCTCCTCGCGAAGAATCTCATACCATTTCGCCGTGTCGAGGTCGCGATAGATTACGGAGGTGCGCCCTCGTTCGAGAAGGTAGGGAAGGGCAATCCAAAAGGTCTTCAGCCCGCCGGTCATGTTGACGATGAGGGGCCGGTCGCCAAGCGATTCGAGGAAGCGGCGGAACTCCTGACTTGAGTTGTCCCTACCGACGAACACCTTTCCGCAAGCCATGTAGTCTCGTAGCGCATCTGCGGAGGCGCGCATCGTCGGCGTGGCGTAAATGCGTACCGGGTCGTCGGGGTCGAGCTCCGCCTTGAAGTGGACCCAAGAGATTGCGTTGGGCCAGTTCTGACCGGAAGCGATGAGGACGAGAGTTGGGAGTTTGCTGGTCGCCATTTGCACGCTTTTGTACCCGAGCGGACAACGGGGTGAGAGGTTCGCCGCCCGACCTGGGCTGAGCGGGGGCGCCGGTTCAGCCCCCCCCCCGCCCCAGCCATCAC
>RFHN01000268.1 GCA_003695835.1 Armatimonadota bacterium | reverse complement strand
GAGCGTGATGGAGAGGACACGAAGCGCGGAGCGATATGACTGTGTACTGTACAGTACACTCAAAGGCAACAAGCCGACCAGGATAAACCCGATCTCTTTGCTCAACGCGGACAACAGCCCGGCTGCGATGGCGCAGGCGAGAGCTGGCCGAGAGCCGCGGGCTTGGTAGTGAAGGAAGGAAGCCAGGCAGAGTAGGGCGAAGAAACCCGCGAGGAGGTCTGTCTGCGCCGGCACCCATTCGATGGTCAGGACGATGCGATCGCGGAGAGCCCAGAGGGTTGCCCCGACGAGGGCCCCGATCCTCGAGCCGAGCAAGCGTAGCAGGACGAACGCCAGCAGCGGGATGGAAGCGAGGTGCAGAATCCAACCGAGCGTCTGCCACTTCCTCGCGTCGGTACCGAATGCCGCCAACTCCCAAGCGAAGACGGTACTCGTCACGGGGCGATAATAACGAAACATTTCCTGGCCTGCCCACGGGCCGGACCAGTAGTCTGAGATCGGGCGGGCACGCAAGTCTTCGAGAATGAACTGCATGTCATTCCCGGAGCGAAACCAGTCCCCGGAGATCGCCGCCCTGGTGTAAAGGGCCGTTACGAGGATGAGCAGAGCGACTGCTCCCCAATAGGCGACCTGAGTGTTGGTTCGCATGGGTGCGTTTCGCCATTTTGCGCGCTGGGGTATCCTCGGCGCGCCGCTGTTGGTCTGATGAACCCGGTCGCTGACTCGACAGAAAAGACATCTGCCCTTGCCGCCTGCTCCACGACGAGGCCCGCCGCGAGGGTACGCGACTACCTACAACTCGCCAAGCCACGCGTCACGACGCTGGTATGGGTTTCGATGGCTGCAGGAATGGGGATCGCTTCCGCGATGGGCGCCGGAACCGCATCTGCGCTCACCTGGCTCCATGCCCTCGTCGGCGGTTTCTTCGTGATTGCGTCTGCCAACGCCTTCAATCAGGCCCTCGAAGCGGAGCGAGACGCGGTGATGCGCAGGACTGCGGATCGCCCCGTTCCGGGCGGGCGCGTCACTCGGGAGGAGGCGTTCGGAGTCGCAGCGGCTTTCGGCTTGGCGGGTCTTACCGAGTTGGCCCTGTTCGTGAATCTGCCGACGGCGGCGCTTGGCCTTCTTTCGATCGTGCTGTACGCCTTCGCCTACACGCCACTCAAACCGCGAAGCCATCTCTGCACGCTCGTGGGCGCGATCCCGGGAGCGATTCCGCCGCTTGCAGGCTGGGTGGCGGTGACTGGAGGATTGGGGCTTCCCGGTTTGCTCCTTTTTGCCGTGCAGTTTCTTTGGCAGTTTCCCCACTTCTGGGCGATTGCCTGGCTGAACCGAGAGGATTACTCTCGGGCTGGGTTTCGCATGCTCCCTTATCCCGAAGCGACCGCTGCTGAGACGGCGCGGCAGTGCGTCCGCTACTCGCTTGCGCTCGTCCCAGTGTCGGCTGGTTTCGCGGTGTTTGCGCAGAGTGCCGGGCTGTATTTGATCCTCGCGCTCGGCCTGGCGTTCTGGATGGTTCGCGCATCGCTGGCATTTCGCAGACTGGGCGACAAAGCGAGCGCGCGCCGCCTGCTTCGTGTGACGATCGCCTACCTACCTCTCATCCTGCTAGTGATGTTGCTTTCCGCAAAATGACGGACACGGAGATTCGCACAAGCTCGGGAGGTGTGATCCACGGCGGGGGTGGCGATGAGGGCGACGGCGGTCACGGCCCGAACGGCAACGGCCACGGTGGCTCCTCGGAGAGCGCGCAGATGCTTCGATTGCTCACGTGGCTCGGCCTCGTGTCTCTTGCGATGGGCCTTGGCAGTCTGGCGTTCATCTACCTTCACCAAGCGCTCGACCGCCTCGCCGATCGCTCGTTCCAGCCGCCGGGGCTTATGTGGGTCAGCACGGTGTTGATCGTGGGAAGCAGCGCCTCTTTCATTCAAGGCCACGTATCCCTGCGCCGCGGGCAGACGCAAAACCTGGTGAAGTACTTGTCCAGCACGCTTGCCCTTGGCTGTCTATTCCTGTTCAGTCAGGTGATGGTTTGGTCGGGTCTCGTGAGTCAGGGAGTCTACGCCACCACGTACCCGCTGAGCGGAATGTTCTACATCATGACGATCGCCCACGCGATTCACGTGCTCGGCGGGCTGGGCTGGCTCGGGGTCGTTACTAAGAAAGCATGGGCGGGGAAGTACTCGGAGACCAACGCATTGGGTGTGGAGCTGTGCGGGCTGTATTGGCATTTCCTTACCCTCGTATGGCTTGTCTACTTCGTGGTTCTCATGGCGGTGCACTGAAATGTCAAAGGAATCGGGTTCTTCTTCGGAAGCCATGAAAGTACTTCGGATCGCCATCTGGGCGGCGGCCGTTCTCGCGCTGATCAGCGCTGGATTTCTCTATTTCCTAACGAAGGCGCGATTGGCAGAAGCGGGCGCGACGGCGGTTGCGGAGGCAGGGGGAGGCGGGCTCGGTCCCGCGCCCTCTTTCCAAATGACCGATCAAACGGGCAGCCCCTTCGATTCCGCTTCGCTTAGAGGCAAGGTTTGGGTGGTCGAGTTCTTCTTTACAAGGTGCACGGGGGTGTGTCCGGTGATGAACCGGAACATGAAGAAGGTCTACGACGCGCTCAAGGACTTTGACGGGTTCGAAATCGTCTCGATTTCCGTTGATCCCCAGCACGACACACCGGAAACCCTCGCCCAATATGCCGAGCAATACGGTGCAGACGCAACAAAGTGGCATTTCCTCAACGGGCCGAAGGATGAGGTCGTCCGGCTCTCCCGCGAGGGGTTCCTGTTGGGGACGAGCGAGGTACCGGAGGAGTTCGTCCACTCGAATCGGTTCGTCCTGGTGGGGCGGGACGGCCAGATCCAGGGGTATTACAACGGAACGGACGAGGCGGACGTTCACCAGCTGATTTCCGATGCCCTGAGGTTAGTGCGGGAGGAGGCGGCACCTGATGGAGTGGGTTGAGCGTCTTCCCACGTTCAACGCGCTCTGCAACGCCTCGAGCGCCGCTCTGCTCATTACGGGTTACCTCTTCATTCGCCAGGGGCGTATCGCCCAGCACCGGCTCTGCATGCTCTCGGCTTTGGCGGCATCGCTGCTCTTCTTGGCGGGATATCTCACCTACCACGCTTACCATGGGACGACGCGGTTTCCGGATCTCGGGCTGGTTCGGACCGTCTACCTGACCATCCTCACCACGCACACGATCTTGGCAATCGCCATTGTGCCGATGGTCGTGATGACGCTGCACCGAGCGTTTACGGCGCGGTTCGACCGGCACAAAGCGATTGCTCGCTGGACGCTGCCTCTTTGGCTCTACGTGTCGGTGACGGGGGTCTTGATTTACTTCTTCCTCTACGTGTGGTATCCTACGGGAGCGACTTCGTGAAAAATTTCACAAAGTCTCGGTTGTCCGTCCGAAAGCGCTTGGCATTGAGCAAAGGGAAACGGTTAGACTACGCAGGCGCCAACGCGACGGGCGAGATCAACAATCGGATGCAGGGACGCGCGGATGCCTCAAATCTTTAACGCGAAGAGCAACGTTCTGGCGAGAGCGACCTTCCTGGTGGCGGGCTTGCTCCTTGCCGTATTGATTTTGGCGGGCATGTACATGACGCCGTACACGCACCGCACCGGCATTGCGCCTAACCAGCCGGCGCCGTTCAGCCACAAACACCACGCGAAAGAGCTGGGCATTGACTGTCGATATTGCCATACGTCGGTCGAGGAGTCTCGGTACGCTGGTGTGCCGGCGACCGAGGTGTGCATGACTTGCCATAGCCAGATTTGGACGAACAGCCCTTTGCTCGTTCCGGTTCAAGAGTCCTATCTGAAAAACAAACCTCTTCAGTGGAACAAGGTGAACAAGGTTCCCGACTTCGTGTACTTCGACCATAGCATTCACATCAACCGCGGGATCTCGTGTTTCACCTGTCACGGCGACGTCACGGAGATGAACCTGACGTTCAAGACACACGCGTTCGAGATGCTCTACTGCCTCGATTGCCACCGCAATCCGGAGGAGTTCATGCGCCCCGCGGACCAAGTCTTCAATCCGAACTATGTTCCCCCGAAGAACCAATCTCAACTGGGCAAGGAATTGGCTGAAAAGCATGGCATTGTGAAAGGGCAGCTCCAGGACTGCTGGATCTGTCACCGTTAGAGGACGAGGATGAGCGCAAAGGATCAACCCACGGCAAAGAAGAGAATCTCGATCCAAGAGATTCGCGATCGGATTCGTAACGGAGATCGAGAGGCTTGGCGGAGCCTGGAGGCTGTTGCTTCGGACGAAGACGTCAAGGCGTTCCTCGACCAAGAGTTTCCTCGATACACAGCGCCGTGGATGGGCGAGTTCGACCGCCGGCAATTCCTGCGGCTTGCGGGCGCCTCCCTTGCTCTGGCGGGCTTGGTCGGGTGTCGCATTCGTCCGATCAAGCAGATCGTCCCCTACGTGCATGCGCCGGAAAACGAGGTGCCCGGCAAACCGAAGTTTTATGCTACAGCGCTGACGCTTGACGGTTACGCCACAGGCGTGCTCGTGGAGAGCCACGAAGGGCGGCCGACGAAGATCGAAGGCAATCCCGATCATCCGGCAAGCGGCGGCACAACCACAGCGATGCTCCAGGCGATGATTCTGGAGCTGTACGATCCCGATCGATCGCAAGCGATCACGCGGGACGGAAAGTTCGTGACGCCCGACGAGTTCGATTCCGACTTCAGGGCGAGGCTGCGGAATCAGGTCGCAACGCAAGGCGCTGGCTTGAGACTTCTGACGCCGCCGATCACGTCGCCAACCACGCGCCGCCTCATTGGTCAGTTGCAGAAGCGATATCCGAAGATGCGGTGGCATCAGTGGAGCGCCGTGAACCGCGACAATCTTTTCGAGGGTGCGGAGCGGTCCTTCGGCAAGCGCTTGGAGCCGATCTACCGCTTCGACCGCGCGGACGTCGTACTGGCTTTGGATTCCGATTTTCTGTTCTCTGGGCCTGGAACCCTGGCCTACGCTCGTTCGTTCGCCGACAAGCGGCGGGTCGAACACGAAGGCGATACGATCAACCGGCTGTACGTGGTCGAGAGCACGATGAGCGTGACGGGTGGGATGGCGGACCACCGCATTGCGCTCAAGCCGTCCGAGATCGCTCTGTTCGCTTCGGACCTGTTGGCTGCGCTCGAGGGTCGCGCGACTTCCGGCAAGTGGCAGCAGTGGGTCGAAGCGGTAGCGGCCGACTTGCGGTCGAGTCCTTCCCTCGTCGTCGCGGGCGATCAGGTCTCGCCTGACGTTCACGTCTTGGTGAACGCGATCAACGATCGGCTGGGCAACCACGGACAGACGGTCGAGTGGATCGAGCCGGTGGTTGATTCGGCGAGCCGACTGTCCGACCTAGAGAGTCTCAAGAAGGATCTGGAGGCAGGTTCGGTGGAGCTTTTGGTCATTGCCGGGGGCAACCCGGCGTTCGATGCTCCGGGAGAGCTGAACTTCGCAGAAGCGATCCGGAGGGCGGGTCTGGCGGTGCGGCTCGGATACTGGGAGGATGAGACGAGTGCCGCTTGCCGCTACCACATACCGATGATTCACGAGTTGGAGTCTTGGGGCGATGCGCTCGCCTTCGACGGTACGGCGGCCGTTCAGCAACCGTTGATCGCGCCGTTGTATGACGGGCACAGCCTGCTGAGCTTCGTGGCGATGATGCTCGGCGAGACGAAGTCCGACCGTGAGCTGGTGGAAGAGACATGGAAGGCAGCAGGCTATGGTTCGGGCCAGTTCGAAGATGCGTGGAAGCATGCGCTGGCGAAGGGCGTCTTGGCGAACACGGGGCGGGAACCGGTTTCCGTGTCTATGGTTGGCGCCGTTCCGTCGGTTTCCGCGGAGGCGGCGGCTCTCGAGGTCTCGGTGCGCCCGGATCCGACGATTTGGGATGGCCGCTTCTCGAACAACGCTTGGCTCCAGGAGCTTCCGAAGCCCTATCTGCAGAACGTTTGGGAAAACGTCATGATGGTCAGCCCGCGAACGGCGGAGGAGAAGGGGATTCAGATTGACCTGAACGCCGTCGTCGTGGGTGCGGATGCTCCGATTGCGGAGCTGAAGGTAGGGAGCCGCACGGTTCGCGGGCCGGTTTGGATCGTTCCGGGGCATCCAGATGGCGTTGTTACCGTAACCCTGGGGTATGGACGGCGGCGGGCGGGCCGCGTCGGAACGGAGATCGGCTTTGACGCGAACCAGGTGCGTCCCGCCGGGCCTAACTGGCACGCTCCGGCATCGCTCGAACTGACGGGCGAGATGACGAAGGTCGCCCTGACCCAGCACCACTTCTCCATGGAAGGCCGCGGCATCGTTCGCGATCACGATGTGGACGAATGGCATCCGAGCGAAGAGCACGGTCACGGCGGACACGAAGAGATGAGCCTGTACCCCGAGCGGGAGTACAACGGCTACAAGTGGGCGATGGTGATCGACACGAATCTCTGCACGGGCTGCAACGCGTGCGTCGCTGCGTGTGTCGCCGAAAACAACATCGCGACGGTCGGCAAGGATCAGGTGCTACGCAGCCGGGAGATGCAGTGGATTCGGATCGACCGGTACTTCGACGACCTTGACAATCCTCGATGGTCCAACGTTCCCGTCCCATGCATGCAGTGTGAGAACGCGCCCTGCGAAGTCGTGTGTCCCGTCGCTGCGACGACGCACGACCACGAAGGTCTCAACATGATGGTTTACAACCGGTGCGTCGGGACGCGATACTGTTCGAACAACTGTCCTTACAAGGTGCGGCGGTTCAACTTCTACAAGTACTCGTTGATCCCGGGCACTTCGGACGAAGACACGCCGATCACCAAGTTGCTGAGGAACCCGAACGTGACGGTGCGAGGGCGCGGCGTGATGGAGAAGTGCACGTACTGCGTGCAGCGAATCAGCGCGGCTCGGCGCCAGGCCAAGAAGGAAGGGAGAAAGATTCGAGCCGATGAATTCAAGACCGCGTGCCAGGCGGCCTGTCCCACGGGCGCCATCGTGTTCGGCGACCTGAACAACCCCGACACGACCGTGTTCAAGAAGCGGTCGCTGCCGCACCATTACACGTTGCTGGAAGAATTGAACACTCGGCCGCGGACCAGCTACCTCGCCCGGTTCCGCAATCCGAATCCCGCGTTGAAGGAGGCGCGATCATGACAACGCCGACCGCTGGCGAAGTGGAAGTCAAGGACACTGGTTACGAGCAGTTGATCGGCGCGGAGCATACGAATGCTTCGCTGACCGCGAAGATAGGGGACATCGTCCTCAAGCAGCCTTCGCCGAAGCAGTGGTTCGTGGCGCTCGGGTTTGCGCTGATGGGGCTTTCGGCGCTGCTCGTTTCCATCGCGTGGTTGTTCTACCGCGGCGTCGGAGTTTGGGGACTCAATATTCCGGTCGCTTGGGGATTTGCGATTATCAACTTCGTCTGGTGGATCGGTATCGGCCACGCGGGAACGCTCATCTCCGCAATCCTCTTGCTGATGCGCCAACGGTGGCGAACCTCGATCAACCGCTTGGCGGAGACGATGACGCTCTTCGCGGTCATGTGCGCGGGAATGTTCCCGCTGCTGCACCTCGGTCGCCCGTGGGTCTTCTACTGGCTGTTCCCATACCCGAACGCTCTGGGGATGTGGCCGCAGTTCCGCAGCCCGCTGGTTTGGGACGTTTTTGCCGTTTCGACGTACTTCACCGTTTCGCTGGTGTTCTGGTATGTCGGTCTGATCCCGGACCTCGCGAGTCTGCGCGATCGAGCGAAGAAGAAGATCGTTCAGATGGCGATGGGTGTGTTGGCGCTTGGATGGCGCGGTTCCGCGGCGCATTGGTACCGCTACGAGTCGGCGTATCTGCTTCTCGCGGGTCTTTCCACTCCGCTCGTCGTTTCGGTGCACTCGATCGTTTCGTTCGACTTCTCGATCTCGATTCTTCCGGGATGGCACACGACGATCTTCCCGCCATACTTCGTTGCCGGCGCCGTGTACTCCGGATTCGCGATGGTTTTGACCATCGTCATCCCGCTCCGGGCTTGGTACAAGCTGAAGGATCTCATCACGATTGACCACCTGGACTGGATGGCGCGCATTACGCTGGTCACCGGCCTGATCGTCTTCTACGGATACCTGACGGAGATCTTTTACGCTTGGTATAGCGGCAACGTCTTCGAGTCCTTCATGATGAAGAACCGAATGACGGGTCCCTACAACATGTTCTACTGGGCGTTGATTTTCTGCAACGGTCTCGCGCCGCAGATCCTCTGGTGGCGCAAGGCGCGCCGGAACCTCGTCGTGCTGTTTATCATGAGCCTGATCGTGAATATCGGCATGTGGCTTGAACGATTCATCATCGTCGTCACGAGCTTGCACGCAGACTTCATGCCGTCCTCGTGGGACATGTACACGCCGACCATTTGGGACATCTTGCTCTACATCGGCACGATCGGATTCTTCCTGCTCGGCATGGTTGCGTTCGTGCGTTTGTTGCCGACGATCCCGATCGCCGAGATGAAGCACCTGTTGCACGAGAAACTGCACCACAAGAAGGCGCACAAGGAGGCGGAAGCGTAAATGGCGCATCATCCGACGACCATCGAACCCAAGCTGCGAGGTCACATCGCGTACTACGACTCGCCGGAGGCGCTGCTCGAGGCGGCGAAGAAGGCTCGGGAGGAGGGCTACAGCAAGATGGACGCGCTCAGCCCGTACCACATTGAAGGTTTGGTCGAGGTCCTCAAGCAGCGAGACGACCGCGTTCCCAAGTTCGTGCTTGCCGGCGGCGTTCTGGGGGCGCTCGGCGGGTTCTTCCTTCAGGTCTACGTGTCGGCGATCGACTACCCGCTGAATGTCGGCGGTCGCCCGGACATCAGTTGGCCTGCGTTCATCCCGATTACCTTCGAGTCCGGCGTGCTGGCAGCAGCGCTGACGGCATTGATCACCATGCTGACGCTGAACGGACTTCCGAGACCCTACCACGAGGTCTTCGATGCTCCCGGGATCGAAAGGGTCACGGACGACCAGTTCGCGCTCTACGTAATGGCGGACGACGACAAGTTCGACGCGGACGCGACGCGGGAGTTCCTTGCCTCGACCGGAGCGGTCTCGATACAGGAGGTGATTTCATGAAGCGCTTTGGGTGGGCCTTGCTTGCGAGCGCGTTCGTAATGGCAGGATGCCATCAGGATATGTATGAACAGCCTCGCCTGAACACATTGTCCAAGAGCGACTTCTTCGCAGACGGCTCCGCGGCCCGCATGCCGGTGGAAGGGACGGTCGCGCGGGATGACTACAACCCGGACAAGTTGTTCACAGAAGGGCTGGAGAACGGCGAGTTGGCGACGCGTTTCCCCTCTCCTGTGACCAAGGCGATGCTCGAGCGCGGGAGGGAGCGATACGACGTTTTCTGTCTACCGTGCCACGGCAAGGCCGGCTACGGAGACGGCATGGTCGTCGCCCGTGGTTACAAGCAGCCCCGGTCGTTCCACATTCCGGAGCTGCGCGAAATGCCGCCCGGTTACTTCTACCGGACGCTGATCGTCGGCACGGAAGAACTGACGGGAAGGCCGTTCTTGCCGGAAGACGCAAAGGTCGTCGGGAAGGGCGACATGGTGCACCCCGTCCTGGGCAAGAACATGAAGCCGGAGGATCGGTGGGCAATCGTCGCCTACATCTACGCCTTGCAGAAGAGCCAATACACAGGCGTCAACGAACTGACACCGGAGGACATGGCGCAATTGAACCAATCGGATACGAACCAGGAGGCACAAGGTGGCGGACACTAAGCCGATGGTAGGGAAGGAAGTTCTGCCGGGTCTCAAGACGGTGACGGCCATCGGCGCCGTACTCGCGATTGCGGGGTTGGGCGGCTGGTTCGTTCAGTTCAGCAGCGATCCCAAGACAGGCTGGCAGAGCTACCTCTTCGGTTTCGTGCTGTGTGCAGTCCTTACGCTAGGTTGTCTGGCGCTGTACCTGCTGCAGAACGTTACGAAGGGACGGTGGGGTCACGCCCTGGTTCGTTTCTGGGAGGCTGGCGCGAGCTTACTGCCCTACCTGCTCGTCATCGCCCTGCCGATGTTCTTGGTCGGCTACAAGTACGTGTACCCGTGGGCGGACCCGGAGAAAGTGGCGGCTGATCCCGCCTTGCAGGCGAAGCAGTTTGTGATGACGCCGGGCTTTACTCTCGCTCGCGTCTTCATCGTGTTCGCCATTTGGCTGCTGTTTTTCCTGGTTCTGCGGTCGCTGTCCCGTAAGCAGGACGAGACCGGCGATCCCATGCTGGCAAGAGCGCGAGTGAACTGGGCGGGTCCGGGCGCGGTGTTCTTCGTCCTGGCGACGACAATCGCCGTGACGGACTGGGTGATGTCGCTGGAGCCGCACTGGTACTCGACGATTTTCGG
>RFHN01000267.1 GCA_003695835.1 Armatimonadota bacterium | reverse complement strand
GCGGTTGACGAGGTGATCCGCGACGTGCACGCGTTCTTGCGCAAGGGCGAATCAGAGCCGTTCTGGAACGCCTTCGTTTCCCATCTCGCTCCGAGGGCGACCAAGTCGCTCGACCAGCTCAAGGCTCTCGTGGAGGGGGTGCTCCAGCTCGCCTTCGATGTCTACCGGCACAGCGGCGAGGAGGGTCTCCTCTCGTGGATCGTGGAAGAGATCCAAGAGACGGGACGTCTGGAGCACGTGTATGAGCTGCTTCGGGAAATTCCCGGCTTTGGGCCGAAGAGTCTGAGCCGGTTGCTACGCGACCTGGTTGTGATCTACGGCCTGGAGGGCAGAGTCCATCCCGTTGACCGCTATCTGCTCACTGCGGTCGGCAAACCGATTCGCGCTCTCGCGCCGCAGATTGTGCCGGAGTCTCGGGAGCGCAAGTTGCCGGACTGGATTTTGGCGGGCAAGGTGAGCAAAGCTTGCCGTCTGGCTGGCGTGAGCGCAGCGCGGTTCAACATGGGCGCGGAGTATCGCTTCCTCGAAGCGGGCGGGGAAGAGGAAGCCTAAGTGCCTTCGGCGATCAGGCGGATCCCGTCCAGCGTTAGAAGAGGGTCCACGGCTTCGATGGTCGCGCAGAGGGGAGCGAAGAGGTTCGCAAGTCCTCCCGTTGCAATGACGCGCGCGGCGCCGCCCAGCTCCTCGATCATCCTCTTCGCCAAGCTGTCAATTGCACCCGCGTAGCCCAGAACCAGCCCGGATTGCAGACTCTCCGTCGTCGTCTTGCCGATGCATCGCTCGGGTTTTTGGATCGCGACGCGGGGGAGCTTGGCTGTGTGGAGGAACAGCGCCTCCATCGAGAGCGCCGGACCGGGCAGGATCGCTCCGCCCACATACGCGTCGGCGGTGACGGCGTCGAAAGTGGTCGCCGTTCCAAAGTCTACGACTACAGCCGGAGTTCCGTGCTTCGCACGAACGCCGATGGCGTTCGCAATTCGGTCCGCGCCCACTGCGAAGGGTGGGTCGTACTCAACGGCAAGGGTGGGAACCTGATCCGGCTTGATGAAAGCGAGACGGACGCCGAAGGCGGATTCGATGGCCTTCGCAAGGGGTTCGTCCACCGACGGCACGACGGAAGCGCAAAGCGCCTTTGAGACGGAAAGGCTCTCGTCGCCCCGGAGGGCGAGAAGGGACGCGAGCCAGTCGTCCGCCGTGTCTTTGGTCTTCGTGCTCAGGCGCCAAATCGGCTGCCAGGAATCATTCTTCCAAAAACCAAATACAGTATTGGTGTTTCCGACGTCAATCGCCAAGAGCATTGGTCAACTCCACGCGGCTCGCGACCTCTCCACCCAGTTCTTCCACCACCGCCCGTACCAGCTCGTCCGCAACCTCATCTCTTCGCTTGTCGTCGGCCGCTTCGACCATGATCCGGATCACAGGCTGCGTTCCGCTTGCCCGGACGAGGACGCGGCCGGTTCCTCTCACGGCTTCATCCCCGTGTGCGATCGCTTTGCGGATTCGGTCTGATGCGTTCCAGCCGTCCTTCCGTTCCACGCGCACGTTGATGAGGACTTGGGGCCGGTTCTCGTACTTAGGCGGCAACTCGGACGCCGGCCCGCCGAAGTGCTTGAGAGCCTTCAGAAAGACAGTGGCGGTGAGAAGACCGTCGCCCGTTGGGGAATAGTCGGAGAGGATGATATGGCCGCTCTGCTCTCCCCCGATCTTCGCGCCGAGCTTGTGCATGCGCTCCGCGACGTTGCGGTCGCCGACGGCGGTTCGCTCCAGCTGGAATCCGTTTTGTTCGAGAGCCTCTTCGAAGGCGAGATTGCTCATGACGGTGCCCACGACGATTGGGGGATTGGGCTTGAGGTACAGGGCAAGGATCGCCATCGTACGGTCGCCGTTGATCAGTTCGCCCTTTTCGTCGCTGAACACGCAGCGATCCGCATCTCCGTCGAAGCTGATTCCGATGTGGGCGCGGGATTCCACGGTCAGGCGTTGGATCGTCTCGGGCACAGTCGCTCCCACGCCGACGTTGATGTTGTCGCCGTTCGGCTCGACTCCGGTTGCGATGACTTCTGCGCCGAGACGGCGAAGCAGTTTCGGCGCAAGCTCATAGGCGGCGCCGTTCGCTGCGTCGATGGCGATCCGCATTCCCTCGAGCCCTTCCGGGAGGAAGCCCGCGAGCCATTCGACGTACTCATCGAGCAGCTCGTGCGCAGGACGAACCAGCCCTACCTCAGCGGCTGACGTCGGGCTGCGGGATCCTACTCCCGCCGCGATCTCTTCCTCCTCGCCCTCCGTCAGCTTGGCTCCGTCAGGGCCGAAGAGCTTGATCCCGTTGTCTTCGGGCGGGTTGTGGCTGGCTGACACGACAACGCCAAATCCGAGGGCCTTCGAGCGAACGCACCAGGACACGGCGGGTGTCGGCGCAACGCCGAGATCGAAGACCTCTATGCCAGCCGAGCAGAGACCTGCCGTAATCGCGCACGCCAACATCGGTCCGCTCGGCCGAGTGTCTCTCCCGATGGCTGCAGTCTTCGCGCCGTGGCGCCCGAAATGGAGCCCCGCCGCCGTGCCCACGGAGAGCGCCAAGTCCGTGGTCAGGTCGCGGTTCGCGACGCCGCGGATTCCGTCGGTGCCAAACAAGCTCACTCGCTCTTTCCCTTACTGACCCGCGCTTTCGCCGGTCGAATGACACGATCGCCGATACGATATCCCTTCTCGACAATAGCGACAATGCTTCCTTCTGGAGCGTCGCTCTCTTCGGTTGCGATGACTTCGTGGAGCGACGGGTCGAAAGGCTCGCCTTCGCCCCCGATCGGCTGTACCCCGAGGCGTTCCAGAACCGAGGCAAACTGCTTTTCGACCAGACGAACGCCCTCGAGAAGCGCTTCGAGGGAAGCCCCCTTTTCGCCGGCCTCGATCGTGCGTTGGAGGTTGTCGAAGACGGGAAGCAGCTCCGCGATTGTGCCGGCAAGCGCCTGCTGCCGCGCGGCGTCTTGTTCTTGGAGCATCCGCCGGCGGTAGTTTTGGAAGTCGGCGACCGCCCGTAGATAATCGTTTTGGGCGTTCTTCAGGTCTTCTCGGAGTTGCTCGAGTGCCGCTTCGAGCTCTTGGAGCCGCTCAGCAGTTTCGTCTTCCGCCTGTGTCTCCGAGCCGG
>RFHN01000266.1 GCA_003695835.1 Armatimonadota bacterium | reverse complement strand
TACCACCAAACAGAACCCCAAAATGATGGATATCAAAGTCGAGGCGCGGATCAATCAGCCGGTAGGCCAGATCAAACTCGCGCTCAAGAACTGGCTCACGGGCGCGTGGGACACGGTAGAGGTGCAAGAGACCCGGAGCAACGAGGACATCACCTACTGGAAGACCGGCCTCGACTGCCGGGAGTACGTCCGCCCGGACGGCCGCATCGAACTGCAGATCAAGACAGTCGTCAACACCCCGATCACCGAAGCTACCTTCCGCACCTACCTCGACCAGGTGGACATTCAGATTCGGGACATCTGACGGCTGCGTCTTCGCCATACTCCCGGCATGTCGGCGCACATCGTATATGGCGGATGGGAAGGGCACACGCCCAGGGAAACGGCTGAGCTTCTCGCCTCCCTCCTTGAAGAGGCAGGCGTCAAGGCAACGCTGCACAACTCTCTCGACCTCTTCGCCTCCGTTCCCGAGGATGCGACCCTGCTCGTCCCCGTCTGGACGATGGGAGAACTGACACCCGAGCAGGCACAGGGCGTTTGCGCCGCCGTCGAGCGCGGCGTCGGCTTGGCGGGTTGCCACGGCGGAATGTGCGATGCTTTTCGGGGATGCACCGATTGGCACTTCCTTACCGGAGGCCAGTTCGTCGCTCACCCGGGCGGAGAGGTGCGCTACCGAGTCTGCGTCGAAGACCCGGAGCATCCGATCACGCAGGGGGTTGAGGACTTCGAAGTCCTCAGCGAACAGTACTACCACCACATAGATCCCGCCATCCATGTATTGGCGACGACCGAATTCCCGGTAGCGGACGGCCCCCACGCCGCGAACGGAGAAGTGAAAATGCCGACGATCTGGACGAAACGATGGGGCCTCGGAAGAGTGTTCTACTGCGCGATCGGGCACACGGCGGATGAGATCGCGGTCGAGCCTGTCCGCACGATCGTGCAGAGGGGCTTGCTATGGGCGGGTAATCTGCTGCCTTAGCAATGAAGGCGATTGTGAAAGCGGCTCCGGAGCCGGGCTGCTCTCTTTCGGATGTCTCGGAGCCGGAGCTGAGGCCGGGTCATGTTCGGATCCGAGTGAAGCATGGCAGTGTTTGCGGAACGGATCTGCACATCTACGACTGGAACGAGTGGGCTGCCTCCCGCATCCATCCTCCGCGAGTCATAGGTCACGAGTTCAGTGGCGTTGTCGAAGAGGTTGCGCCGGACGTCACCGCGCTCAAGCCGGGCGATGAAGTCGCCAGCGAGTCCCATATCACCTGCGGCAAGTGTCGCCAGTGTCTCGAAGGGAAGAGGCACGTGTGCGTGAACACGCGCATTTTGGGAGTGGACGTGGACGGAGGTTTTGCCGAGTACGCCGTCATCCCTTGGGAGAACGCCCGACCGACGAACGGAAAGATCCCGCTCGACGTCGCCTGTGTACAGGACCCGCTGGGAAACGCGGTGCACACAGTGTTTGCGGGGCCGGTGGAGGGGCAGCACTTCTTGATTACCGGTATGGGGCCGATCGGACTCTTCGCTGTGGGCGTCTGCAAAGCGGCTGGAGCGGCGAGCGTCGCGGTTACCGAAGTAAGTCCGTTCCGCCTTCAGCTTGCGGAGAAGATGGGAGCGGACCTACTCATCAACCCGGCCAAAGAGGACGCGCTGAAGGTCCTCGGCGCTCGCTACCCCGAGGGTGTGGACGCTTCGCTGGAGATGTCAGGCAAGGTCCCAGCGCTGAACCTTTGCATTGCAGCGGTGCGGCCGGGCGGTCGCGTTTCCTTACTTGGGCTGTTCGACGGCGCGGAGACGCCCACACTACTGAACGAGGCGATTTTCAAGGGTCTCGATATCCAGTGCATCGTGGGGCGCAAGCTGTGGGAGACGTGGGAGCAGATGGGTGAGTTGCTTTCGTCGGGCAGGCTCGACATCACGCCCGTCATCACGCACCGCTACCCATTCACTGAGTTCAATGAGGCGATGGAGCGGATGAAGGCGGGGCTGACGGGGAAGGTCGTGTTCGAGTTCTGAGGCTCGCGCTCAACCCGAGGTAAAACGCACGCCTTAGATGTCCGTTCTCTTCGTCTCCACCTGGAAGGACGCGGGTGAGCCGTGCGTTCGCGCCGCGTGGGAAGAGTATCAAGAATCGAAAGACCTCTTGACGGCCTGCGAGCAAGGGCTTGTCACGGTCGAACTCGATCCACGCCTGCAGGCGGTTGGACTCGGCGGTTTGCCCAACAGCGACGGAGAGCAGGAACTGGACGCGGGACTGATGGACGGCGCCACGCTCGAAGCGGGTGCGGTCTGCGCGCTGCGCGGCATCGTCCCTGCGATCTCGGTGGCGCGCAAAGTGATGGAGGAGACGCCGCATGTGATGCTCGCCGGCGACCAGGCGCGGCGATTCGCCCTCTCGAAGGGGTTCGAGGCGCGATCTTTGCACAGTGAGAACTCGTTGCAAAAATACGAAGAGTGGCGCAAGAACCGCCAGGAGGCCGACGTCGCCCACCTCGTCCACGACACGGTGACGATCTGCGGCTGGGAGGCGCCTTCGCACGTCGTCGCCGCCTGCTCGACGTCCGGCCTGGCCTGGAAGCTTCCTGGACGAGTCGGCGACAGCCCGATCGTCGGGGCGGGCTACTACGCGGACGACGAGGCGGGCGCGGCGGGGGCCACGGGCGTTGGCGAAGACATTTGGCGGTTCATGCTTTCGTTCCGCGCGGTCGAGGGCATGCGCGCGGGCCTACATCCCAAGGAAGCGTGTGAACGGGCCGTGGGCGAGATGGTGCGT
>RFHN01000265.1 GCA_003695835.1 Armatimonadota bacterium | reverse complement strand
TTGAACCACTCGACACGGATGCGGTGCGGTCCTCGAGCGAGCGCGACGGGAGCGGTAACTGTTTGAGCGACATGGAGGCCGTCGTTGTCCACCACGAGGCGATCTCCCACCCAAAAGCGCGCGCCGTCGTCGGAGGTCAGAGCAAAGAGATAGACGTCGTCGTCCGGCACCATCAAGACTCCCTCCAGCATGAGCCCCACGCGTTCCTCGTCAGCATACGGCCCGAGCGCTATGTCCGGAAACACGGTCGTGGAATCGGAGCGCAGTGCGCGGAAGTCGGGCACCTGGTCCCATTCACCGCGGTAAACCGAGACAAGAAGCCCCGACGCCAGGTTGCGCACCGAGTCGGCGGGGCGAGGCATCACCCTCTCGAAGCGGCGCTCTCCAACCGGCGAGACCACCCGGCCGTTCTTGACCAGAACCGCGCGAACGAGAGTCGTCTCCGACAGAGTGATCGGACCTCGATAGAGCCTGCTCTTCGCCGTCGGGTTCGAGCCGTCCGTCGTGTATCGAATCTCTCCTCCCTTCTCGGCAGAAAGGTGAACGGTAAGGGGTTTGACGAAGATGTCGCTGGGCGCCGTGATCTCCGGGGCGTCGTAGACCACCGGCTTGCTGCGCACCACCAGCTTGACGACGCTCGCCGCGCTATCCGGTTGCTCGGATGGTAGGCGGATCGCCAGGTCAGCGCCGCTCCGGAAGACCTCGAGCGGCTGTCCAGTCGCAAGCAGTTTCGCTCCAAGCGGTTCGTTTTCGATGCCTGGCACGCGCAGTACCCCTTGCGGCTGTTTCCAATCGAAGACGTGCAAGTAGAGGGTACTGCTCCGATCCGAGGCTTTCACCGTGCAGCGTCCCCAGGAGAGGCTCTTGAACGGGCTGGCGGTCGTGCCGTAGATCGCTTCGCCGTTCCGGTCCATCCATCGGCCGATCTCTTGAAGTCTTTCGAGACTCTCTGGAGGAAACTCGCCGAGCGCGGTGGGGCCAATGTTCAGAAGGTAGTTCCCGCCTTTGCTCGCGATGTCAATCAGGTTGCGAATCAACTGGGTGGGCGACTTCCAGTTGGCGTCGTTCTTGTTGTAGCCCCAGTGATCGTTCATCGTCATGCAGGTCTCCCAGTCCACACCGGGAAGACCGGTCGCCGGGATGTACTGCTCGGGCGTGCCGAAGTCGCCGAGTCCCTCTCCCGTTGCACCGACGCTCTCCATTCCGGAACGACTCGGGGAGACGCGATTGTTCACGATGACGTTCGGTTGGAGCCGTCGGCAGAGGCGGTACAGCTCGGCGCCGTACTCTTGCGTCCATGTGCTCTCCCACTCACCGTCGAACCACATGACGCCGATTTCGCCATACTTCGTGAGCAGCTCCGTTACTTGATTCTTAACGTATTGGAAGTAGCGACCAAAGTCGGCACGCTCCGCGGAACGGTCTCCGACTTCCCAACCTCGGCGAGGGAGATAGTCGGGGTGGTGCCAGTCCATGATGCTGTAGTACCATCCGATCTTCATGCCATGTCGCCGGCAGGCGTCAGAGAGTTCCTTCATGATGTCTCGACGGAACGGTGTGGACATGATGTCGAAGTCCGTGTACTTCGAGTCGAAGAGACAGAACCCGTCGTGGTGTTTCGTCGTGATGACGAGGTACTGCATCCCCGCGTCTTTTGCCGCGCGCACCCAGGCGTCGGCGTCGAAGTTCACCGGGTTGAACTGAGGGACGAAGCGTTCATAGACATCCAGCGGAATCCGGGCGGTCTCTCGAATCCACTCGGCGTGGTTCGTCTGTCCGTTCCACTCTCCGGCGGGGATGCTGTAGAGACCCCAATGGACAAACAGCCCGAAGCGGGCCTCCCGCCACCAGGCGAGGCGGTCGGGTGCGTTCCTTGGCGTTCCGTGTGCGCTCACGATAGTCAGGAGCGCCGCAAGGGCGGCGAGCATGCCCCTTTATGGCACACCCGCCGCCCATTGAGGGTGGGCTTTACGCCCCTTTCACGACCTTGACCATGCTGTCGTAGAACGCCACGCTCGCGCCCACGGGGTCGCTGAGCGGCGTGTTCCCGAGAACCGGGTCCACGCGCATGGCGGCGTTGGCGTGAATGCCCTTCCCTCGGCGTTCGTCGCGATGGATGACTTGACCGTCCACGACGATATCGGTGGAGCCGTACGCCCAGTGACCGAAGCCAAGCGGGAAGGTGAGCGTTCCCGGCCTGAGCCCTTGGATTGTCTTGACCTTGCCGACGAGCGGTCGCTTCATACCATTCCCGAAGTCCCACTCCCCGTCGGGATTCGAAGGGGAAATGAGCCGAATCTCGTCGCCATCCTTCAGGCCGAGTCGATCTGCGTCCGCCTTGTTCATGAGGATGCTGCTCTCCGGCATGAGGGCAAGCAGCCAATAGTTGGACGCCGTGCGAGACTTCGTATGGAAGATCTCGCGGTGGGTGATCAACTTGAAGGTGTACCCATCCGCCTCGTCGGTAACCGGATTGCCCGCGTAGTCGACGTACGGCTCGTAGTATCGGGCGATGCCGGAGAACGGCTTGCCCGTGGCGGAGTGCTTCGTCGTCGCCGCCTTCTCTGAATAGAGGTTGATCAGTTTGCCATACGGATTGGCAAGGGAGTCGCCCTTGTACATCTTGGAGTAGTCTTGGAAGCGGCCACCGCGGTTCAAGACGTAGACGACTTTCCGCCACCACTCCTCTCCGCAAGACTCCTTCCAGACCTCTTCATCGAAGACGGTCTTGGGCAGATGCTTGCGAGCCGCTCGGAAGATCTCCAGCTCTTCGTCGCTTGCGTCCGGGACTTCGTCCCCTTCTTTCGTACCGGCCGCGACGTTGGCGACCATTTTGAGATACATATGCTCGCCTCGCGTCAGCGGCATTCCTTGCCCGAATCCGTTCGGACCGAATCCGGGAAGATCCATCTCTTCGGCGATCGCCAAGAGCAGGGCTTCCAGGCTGATCGGCACCTCATGTCCGTATACGGTGACGGTATCGGTCAGAGGCGGGATCGCCGGCTGACGGATCGGTTGGATTTTCATTGGGAAGCTCGGTTGGCTATCGTGGAATTCCCAGCGCTCCAAGTAGGTGAGATCCGGGAAGATGTAATCCGCGTACATGCTCGTCTCGCCCACGACGATGTCGGAGCAGACGAACAGCGGCAGCTTCTCGACATCCCGGAGGATCTCGATCAGCTTATGTCCTGCAGGGAGCGAGTACACGGGCGAGCCCATGTAGAAGAAGAGCGCTTTGACGGGGTAGGGGTATTGGTCTCCGATGCTCGGGATGATTTCCTGATATACATCGCTCGACATCGGGTAGAACGGGCGCTTCGACGGATAGCCATCCGCGAACAGCGTCGTCTCTTCGTACTTGACCCCGTGGCGGATGATCGAGACGCCGAAGGTGGTCAACTTGCCTTCGATCATGTCGTCTACGGCGTAGGGCTGGTTCGGCTTGCCACCCTTTGCGGAGTAGTCCGACTTCTTGACCAGTCCTCCCTTGTGGTCGTAGTTGCCCATCAGCGCACCGAGCGAGTACCAAGCGAACACGTTGTAGAACCCGTTCGTATGCTGAGAAACGCCGCGATGGATGTCCGGGGTCGCCTTCCGACCATGCCGAATGATCTCGTCACCGATTTCAATGAGGTCCTGTTCTTTCACGCCAGCGATCTCCGCCCATTCTGCAATCGTCTTCTCGAAGGCGCTTTCCTTCAGCAGTTGGAGCGCACTCTTGACTCGCTTGCCTGCGATCACCGTATCCACGAACAGGTCGGCGTTGATCGGATTCTTCTCGTCGTTGGGGTCGACGGCGGTCGGTTTCCCGTTCACCATGCACACAAACAGCGGATACTCGTAGGGATTGCCTTCATCGTCCGTTTTCGTGAGCGGACCGCCCAATCCGACCTCGTGAGAGCGGACGAACTTGCCCGGCTCGCCATTCTCATCCACGTAGACGAGCCAGGTTCCGTTCGTCCAAGACGGCTCTCCGTCTGCAGCCGCAGCCGCTTTGTTCGCGTTCTCGAGGAAGGACTTGACGTATCCTTCCTTCTGAATCACGTATTGAATGAGGGCAAGGGCGATCGCACCTTCGGTGCCCGGACGGTTGGGTAGCCACTTCCATGCCTTGGACGCCGTCTTGCTGAATCGAGGGTCAATGACGACGTACTTCAGCCGCCCAGAGCTAAGACCTTCGGTGATCCGTGCCGAGCGGCCGGGAGGTCCGTAGTTTGCCTCGAACGGAGACGCGCCCACGAAGAGGATGAACTCTGCTGAGCCTGTATCGGCTTGCCAATAGAATTTCTCACTCTTCGTCCACTTGACTTCGTGAGCTTTGTCGTCATAGTCCCACTGCTCGCTCATCGCCTTTCCGGTAAAGTAGAGTGAGCCTTGGCATACGGTCGTGTGGCCGTGCGCGTTCGTGCTACCGAACGCCTTTTGTGTGAACCGCTTGATAAGGTTCCCGCGGCCATCTTTGAGTCGGCCCCAGGCGAAGACGAACTGATTGTTCTTCGGGCCCAGGTCCGGGCGATCCGGATCAATTAGTAGGTCAAGGTACTGTTGATCTCGTGCCTTGAACGCTTCGACGGCTTTGCGAACGTTCTCTTCTGGTTCGTGCGCCTTCCGGATGCGCTTGATCTCCTTGGTCAGCGCCTCGACCTCTTTCGCGAGGTGCTTCGCCGTTTCCGCGTCCTTGATCGCACGGAGTTCGCGCAGACCTTGCACATGTCGGTTCTCTTCACCCGGAACGTTGGCGAACAGCTTGCCACCCTCGACAATCTCCTTGATTGCTTGTCGAAAGTCGATCGTCACCCATTTGTTCTCGCCGCGCTTGCCGGCTCGCTTGAGGACCTTGACGAGTCGGTACGGGTCGTAGGCGGTCTGCAATCCCGCCTGCCCCTTGGGGCAGATGCCTCCGTCCACCTCGCTCACGTAACCGAGGGGGGTGTCGTAAGGAAGGTGGGGCACCATCGTATGCGGAGCCAGCGGATTCCCGTCCACCTTGACGGCAGTGTTCTCCCAGATCTTCACTTTGATGCCGCAGCCGGTGTTGCATTGGAGGCAGGTGGTTAGGATTTGGTGCTCCGGCTTGAACAGTTCGTACTCGTCCCCGATGTCGAAGTCGCGTGCCCGCTTGGCTCGCGTACAACCGCCCAAGAAGGCGGTGGCGAGGCCCGCGCCGGTCGCTGCTCCGAGAACGAAGTCCCGGCGGGTCAATCCATTCTGATTCTGAGTTTCGCTTTTCTGTTTCATGTTCTTATGCCTCCTCTGAAGTTCGTACGATGGGAAGCCATCGGTAGCCAACGTAGAAGATCGCAATTCCGAGTGCAACGACGAAGAAGACGACCTGCCACTCGAACCAAGAGGGCAAGTACTCGAAGAGCAATCGGTCGTCGCGGTAGGACCACTCGAGCCCCCGCAGTTGAGGCTCCACCAAGGCAGGGACTACGATGTTCAATCTCACTGCCATGAACGTCACCGCGGCGAGCAGGCCGCCCACACCCACCGCAATCGGATTGTTCCCCTTGCGGACGAAGAGATAGATCGGGATGAGCGACCCCAAGAGAATGTGGAAGACCCAGAACACGTACCAATACTCTCCGAAGAGGACCCTCATCATCAGTTCATATTCAGGCCCGACCGAATACCACATCGCAATGGAAAACTCTGCCCATTCCAGCAAGAGATCGAAGAGCAGGATGCCGAGAACGATCCGCCCGATTCCTGTGACGATGGACGCCCACTCTTCGTCCTTCTTCGGCCAAAGGAAGGCGACCACCGCCGCGAGAAGCGCTCCGCCGGAAGCCAACGCTCCCGTGAGGAAGAGAATCGGATACAGCGGCGTGTGCCAATACGGACGGGCCACGACCGTCGCGAACAACGCGCCGACTCCGCCGTGGAACGAGATCGCAAGCGGTACGCCGATGCCTCCCAGGATCTTGAGCCAGCGCTTTCCCGCAGCCAGCTGCTGTTCTGTAACGCTGGTTTTCCCGAAGAGTAGCAGCCGCGCCAGCTTGCCCTTGAATCCTTCTTCTCCCGCCTGGCGGACGAGGCCGGGTCGGAGCGCAAGCCAAAGCTCCGTTAGGACCAAGAGGAAGTACGCCGTGTAGAGCCACACCATCCAAGCCATCATGGAGCCGAAGTTGGGCCGGATGTAGATGTAATAGAAGCGCCCCATGTGACCGAGGTCGAACCAGATCGAGAGCAACGCCATGACCAGCGTAATCGCGCTCACGAACAGCGCGAGAACGCCGATCTTTTCGAATCGCTTCATCCCGGCGACGTAAATCAACGAAGAGAGCAGGAACGCGCCCGCCGAAAGGCCGATGAAGTAGATGTACGCGGCGACCCAGAGGCCCCACGTCACGTACGATCCGTAATTCGCCAAGTGGTGCCCTTGCAGCAGCCGGCCGAGCAGGCCTTGGATGCCAAGGACGGCGAGGACGACCCACACGAAGGCGGCGACTCCCGCCCAGCCGCTTTTCCTCTTATCTGTTGTCATCGTAGCCATGTTTCTATTCTCCGTTTTGTGTTAGGTCAGGTAGTACACATGCGGGTCCGTGCCCAATTCCTCTTTGAGGCGCATGACGTTGGGCTTGGCGATCAGCTCCGAGACGAGACTGTCCGGGTCGTTGGCATCGCCAAAATAGGTCGCGCGCCCAATACACGTCGTCGCGCACATCGGTAGCTGTCCCTTCTCAACGCGGTGCAGGCAGAAGTGGCACTTCCGAGCGTTGCCGATCGGCGAATCTTCGTTCTTTCGGTACCACTTCTTGCCGTACTCGAACGACGGCGCCTCTTCGTACGGTGCGCGGTGAGGCGTTCCGTCGGTGAAGTACTCGCCGAAGTCGAACGTGCGCGCGTTGTAGGGGCAGGCTGTGATGCAGTAGCGACAGCCGATGCACTTCTCGTAGTCGATGATGATCACGCCATCAGGGCGTTTCCACGTTGCATTGACCGGACACACCGGAACGCAAGGCGGGTTCTGGCACTGCATGCAGGGGCGAGGGATGAACCGCCTACCCACATTCGGATACGTGCCGAACTCTTCCTCGATGACCGGGCGATACACCACGCCCGGAGGAAGCTTGTTCTCGACCACGCACCCAATCGTGCACGCGTGGCAACCCACACACTTGCGCAGGTCAATCACCATGACCCACTTGCGCTGATCCACCGGCTTTTGCAACGCCTTACGAAGCTCGTATTGCATTCGCAGCAAAACGTCCGCATCCGGCGGAGGCGGCTCGCCTGGGTCGAAGCCGGTTTTCGTCTCCGCGGCGGAAAGCCGCATCACACCGGCAGCAGAAGAGATCGCAAACGCGAGCGCGCTCGATGTGACGCGGGAGAGAAGCCGCCGGCGACTGATCGCCCACTCCATCTCCTGCGCTACCGGCTCTGCCGCTCCCGCTTCGCGTGCTTCCGGTAGAAGCGAGCCATGTCCTTCAGGGTCTTGCGGCGGAGCAGCGCTTGCTCTCGCTCCCTCTGCTTGCTCCAGAAATCGTGACAGGGGCAATGACGAGTCGGAGAGCATTGTGCCGTTCCCATCATGCAGCGCATCGTGACGACGGGATCGTCCATCAGCTCCGCCACTTCGAAGAAGCTCATCTTCTCGTTGCCCGGCGCCAGCCGAACGCCCCCTTTCTTGCCGCGCTGCGTCTCCAGGATTCCCTTCCGCGCCAACTGATGAAGGATTTTGGCGAGGTAGCCCTGCGGTACCTGCGTCTCCGTCGCGATTTCCCGAATCAGTGTAAAGTCCGATTTCGTTGCCAGAAACCCCAGCGCTTGAATTGCGTACCCAGTCGTCTGTGATAGCATGTACCTTCTCCATCGGATTATCTCCTGATGACCTCTTGGTCATCTAATCCGATGTTACGCTTTCAAAACACCGCCCGCTATGACGGATGTCATATTGGAGTCGCCTCGGCGACTACCGGCTCTGGCTGAACGTGCGAATCAACTCGGCGGCTACCTCGTCGCAGGCCTTCGCCGCCTTGTCGCCGCCTTGATTCGTAACGACGACGAGGGCGA